>JAUWBQ010000047.1 GCA_030601645.1 Candidatus Bathyarchaeota archaeon
GATGAACATCAAGAAGTACGTGGCGTACAGACTCCTATCCTCCCTTTTTGTATTATTTGGATTATCACTCTTAATATTCACCCTCTCAAGGCTTGTGCCTGGAGATCCAGCGAGGCTCGCCCTTGGGCCGATGGCTCCCCAGTGGGCGGTAGATAGGCTGAGGGAGCAGCTCCACCTCAACGAGCCGATATACGTGCAGTATTTCTACTGGGTGAGCAACGTCATCAAAGGTGACCTTGGCAAATCCTTGATCACCCGGCGGGATGTGTTCAGCGACATCCTCGAGTTCTTCCCCGCCACCTTCGAGCTGGTGATGTTCTCGGTCCTCATCTCATCGAGCCTCGCCATAATCTTGGGGGTCACAGCCGGTAAGTATGCGAACAGCCTGTGGGACAACCTTGTCCGGGTCACGTCATACGTGGGCATCGCGATCCCAAGTTTCGTCTGGGCCATCCTATCCGTCTTCATTTTCGGGTATCTACTGAGGTGGTTTCCCACGTTAGGACGGCTGAGCTCAGGCGTGGTGGCCCCTACGAAGGTGACAGGCTTTTTAATGTTGGACTGCCTCCTAGCGGGGAGATTTGATATCTTCTTAGACGGTTTATACCACATGATCCTACCGGGTTCCTCACTGGTTTTAGGACGGCTGTCACAGGAGGCCAGGATCACTAGGGCGAGCGTGGTAGAGAACCTCAACAAGGACTACATAATGGCGGCGACGTCATTCGGCATACCGGAGAGAATCATCACTCTGAAGTACCTCCTGAAGCCCTCCCTCATCCCGACGGTGGCCGTGATGGGGATGGATATAGCGGGGTCCTTGGGGGGGTCTTTCATCATCGAGAGAATCTTCAACTGGCCCGGCATCGGGAGATACGGTATCAGCGCGATGCTCAGCAACGACATAAACGCCGTAGTTGGCGTCGTGATGCTCACAGGCGTATTCTTCGCGTTCATGAACATCGTAGTGGACCTGATCACCGCCTACCTAGATCCGAGGATAATGATGAAGATGAAGAGTGGTTGACATGAACACGGAACTGATGAAGGAGAGGGCGAAGAGAAACTGGTACAAGTTCTCCAGGAACCCCCTCTCCATCGTTGGCCTCATCGTGGTCGTCTCCGTCATACTATTCGCGATCTTCGCAGACTTCTTGGCCCCGTATCCACAGCACGCCTTCGTCTTCGTCGATTTCAAGAACGCGAAGAGCCCGCCCACCCTCAAGAACCTCTGCGGGACGGACCTAGCGGGCAGGGACGTCCTCAGCAGGATCTTCTTCGGCTTCAGATACTCCCTCCTGATGGCCGTCTCCGTGCTGTCGGTGGCGACGCCGCCGGGGGTCTTCCTTGGACTCATAGCGGGATACAAGAGGGACACCTGGGTGGACACCGTGATAATGAGGGTGGCCGATGTCTTCCTCAGCGTCCCCTCCATGGTCCTCGCCCTCGCGGTCTGCTCGATGCTCGAGCCAACCCTCTACAACGCGATGCTCGCCGTCACGGTCATGTGGTGGCCATGGTACACCCGGCTCGTCTATGGGCTCTCGTCATCGATCAAGAACGAGTACTTCATCCAGGCGGCCGAGGTCACGGGGGCTAGTACTTTAAGCATTCTCTTCGGGGAGATCCTGCCCAACTGTCTGTCGCCCATATTCACCAAGATGACCCTGGACGTCGGGTGGGTGATACTCATCGGCTCGACGTTGAGCTTCGTCGGCCTGGGCGCCCAGCCCCCCACCCCAGACCTCGGGACAATGGTCTCCGACGGGTCCAAGTACATCCCGAGCCAGTGGTGGATAAGCCTCTTCCCGGCGCTCTTCATAGTGCTGATAATCTTGGGCTTCAACCTCCTCGGCGACGGTGTCAGGGACATGCTGGCGGGTGATTAAATTTGAGCGACATGCTAGTCGACATCCGGGACCTGCACGTCCACTTCTCCATCTACGAGGGCATAACGAAAGTCCTCAACGGAGTGAACTTCAGGGTCGCCCGAGGCGAGAAAGTCGGGCTGATCGGTGAGGCGGGCTGCGGGAAGACCACGACCGTGAAGTCGATCATGAAGATCCTGCCGATTCCTCCCGTGATCATCGATGGCGGCGAGATATTCCTCGATGGCGACGACGTGCTGAAGATGAGCCAGCGAGAGCTCCAGATGATGAGGCGGAAGACCGTCTCGATGATATTCCAGGACCCCACCGCCGCGTTGAACCCCGTCTTCAAAGTGGGAGGTCAGATCGGGGACATAATCAAGTTCTCCCAGATGGCGCTCGGAGAGAAGGTGACAAAGGAGGACATCAGAGAGAGGACCATAAAGGTGCTGAAGGAGGTCCAGATGCCCGACCCCGAGCGGATCATGAACAACTACCCCATCCAGCTGAGCGGAGGGATGCGCCAGAGGATCTGCATAGCGATGGCCCTCGTCTCAGCCACGAACCTCTTGATAGCGGACGAACCGGGCACGAACCTTGACGTGACGATCCAGGACCAGGTCCTGAGGCTCCTCGGAGACCTCGTGGAGGACAGAGGCACCTCCGTCATTCTGATCAGCCACGCCCTGGGGGCCGTGAAAGGCCTCGTGGACAGGGTCTACGTGATGTACGCGGGCTCCATGGTGGAGGCCGCGAAGACGGCGGACCTGTTCTCGGATCCCCTTCACCCCTACACCAAGGCCTTATTCAACGCCGTGCCCAAGCTCACCGGAGGGGGAATCCCCGAGGGCATCTCTGGGAGGATCCCGAATTACCTTAACCCACCTCAAGGTTGCAGATTCAACCCTAGATGTCCCAACGCGATGCCTCAGTGCCGAGAGAGTGCGCCCCCCTTCTTCAACGTTGGAGAGGGACACGAGGTCGCCTGCTACCTTTACGGAGGAAACTGAGATGAGCAAGGAGATTCTAACTGTCAAGAACCTGAAGAAACACTTCCAGACGGACGAAGGTGTGGTCAGGGCGGTCGACGGCATCAGCTTCTCCATCAACGAGGGGGAGACCTTTGGCCTCGTGGGAGAGTCGGGCTCAGGGAAGAGTACCACGGCCTACACGTTGATGGGCCTGTACACCCCCACCGAGGGATATATCGCCTACAAGGGGAACGACATCTCAATCGGGATAAAGAAGAGGCCGCTACACCTCAAGAAGGACATGCAGATGGTCTTCCAGGATCCCGGCTCCTCGCTCAACCCGAAAAAGAGCATTCAGCAGATCCTCGAGCTGCCCCTGAAGGCGCATGGCGTCCCCGCGGATGAGCGTCGGAAGAGGGTGATCGAGCTCCTCCATATGGTGGAGCTACCGGACGACTACCTCGAGAGGCAGCCGACAAAGATCGGAGGCGGGGAGAAGCAGATGGTCGCTATAGCCAGGGCCCTCGCTACGAATCCAACATTCATAACCCTCGACGAGCCCACCTCAGCCCTCGACGTCTCGATGCAGGCGAAGATCATCAACAAGCTCATCCAGTTCCAGGAGGAGCTCGACCTCTCCTACCTGTTCATCACCCACAACCTGAGTCTGATGAGGAACGTCGCCTCCAGGGTCGGGATCATGTATCTGGGGAAGCTCTGCGAGGTGGCGCCGACCACCGAGTTCTTCACGAACCCCCTGCATCCCTACACGAAGATGCTGCTGTCCTCGATACCCGTGATCACCGCGGAGGAGGAGAAGGTGAAGCCAGACAAGGCGGTCTCGAGGGGGGAGATCCCCAGCCCCGTGAACGTACCCCCTGGTTGCTATTTCCACCCTCGGTGCATCGACTGCGCCGAACGCTGCATGAAGGATGAACCTCAGATGGTAGAGGTTGAACCCGGGCATTTCGTCAAATGCCACCAATTTATTAAATGAAAAAAGGTTCAACCTCGCAGAGGGGTTTCAATTATTTCTTAGGCTGCTTTCCGTAGACCCGTCTAAAGATGGGCTCCAGTTCCTCCGGGGGAGGGGCCTCGTATCCCCCGATCTTGCTCTGGGAGATGCCGAACCTCTTCCACAGGGTCGCTCTAAGCTCCGCCACCTTCAGCCCCATCAGAACTGGGTCCAGAACGGGTACACAGAGCTCTTCCTGTGCCTTCCTCGCTTGTCCCGCCATTCCGGTGCAACCGAGCACGACGCACTCCGCTAGGTCTTCCTCCACAGCACTCCTTGCCTCCCGGAGGATGGCCGCCTGGGTTTTCTCTTCGTCCCTCATGTCCGGAACGGTCAAGCCCAGCACCCTCCACGATACTATCCTTGAATCGAGGCCGTAGTTCTGGGCGTTGTCCGCCATCTTGGGGATCCACTTCCTTCGGCCCACGAGCACCGAGAACTTGCCAGCAGATATCATGGAGGCCACGTGGAGGCTCGCCTCGCAGACACCCACAACGGGTATTTCGACGAGCTCCCTGGCCTCTCTTAACCCTGGATCGTAGAAACATCCTATGACGACGGCGTCGTATCCCTCTTTCTCGGCGCTAACCGCCTTCTCGATAATCTTGTGGGTGGCGATGTGCTCGTAGAACTCGTATTCCAGGTGGTTCGTTCCAGAGTCGAATCCTGTCCCTATCAGCGTTGTGGAGGGTTCGGCTATGTCCTTAGACCAATTTGGGGACCATCCGATAAATAGAATCTTTGTCTCCATGATCTCCTACCACTCCTTCATTACTCCGATTAAAGACTATAAAGTATAATAGTTATTTCTCAATGAAGAACGACTGACTGGGGATAACCGTTATTTTCATGAAAGAACAGGAACAAGGGTGCATCACAATAGAAGGCGGAACACGTTTGGAGGGTATATCCGGTAAGGGCGTGCTCGGCATGAAGGGAAACGCCCTGGTCATGGCGATAACAGAGTCTTTCGGCCAGGGAGTCCTCTTTTTAATCTCCCCCTTCTGGTCCCTCTACATCCTTGAGCTTGGGGCGTCCTTGACCATCGTGGGCTTCCTCGGATTGATCCTGGGTCTCACACGTATCACGTTTCAGGCCCCTGTGGGCTACTTGACCGACAGGATGGGAAGGAAGAGGCTGGTGGTGTGGGGGGGGTTCATCTCATCTCTCGCCCCTTTTGTCTACTTTTTCGCCACCAAGTGGGAGCATCTGATCCTAGGGGTGGTCCTTGAAGCATCTACGAACATAGTGCTTCCGGCGCGGCAGGCAATGTTCGCGGATGCCATCGACCCGGATAAGCGTGCTTCTGCGTTTGCATCCATCCACACCCTATTCGCCCTTTTTTCAAGCGTCATGCCCGTGATCGGGGGATATCTGTTGGAGAGTATCGGCTTCCTCTCAGGCATGCGCCTTCTCTTTCTTGTCTCGGGGGTCGTCATGATTCTGGCTAGCTTGGGTCGAGCTCTCTTACTCAAAGAGGATCTACATTTTAGCGCGGGCCCACCGGAAAAAGTAAACTTCGTAAGAGTCATCCACGAGATGTTTGAACCCATACTGAATTTGAAGGCTTTACGGATCGTGGCTCTGGGGGCCTTTTTTTACTCCATCGCCGTTGGAATTCTGACAAAGTTCAGCGTAGTCTACGTAGTTGAGATAATCGGCCTCTCAACCATGCAGTGGGGGCTGGTGGCAGGCGGTATTGGAGTCGTTGGGATTTTGACCAGGATCCCCATCGGATGGATGGTCGACAGGTTCAGCAGGAAGATGTGCATTTTCGTGAGCTATGCCCTTCGACCCGTCTTCATTCTCGCCTTCACGCTGGCGACCAACTTCCGCTCAGTCATCCTCATACTGATGGCTGACAACATCTTCGGCTATATACAGCAGCCTGCCCTAGAGGCGTTTGTCGCAGATGTCGCCTCAAAGGAAAGGAGGGGCAGGACCTATGGAATAATGAATATGATCCCCGGCATAACATTGACGATCGCGCCCATGCTCGGAGCCTTCATCTGGGAGTCCTACGGAGCGGCGTGGTCCTTCTATTGTTCGGCCTTCTTTTCTGCTTTAGCCGCATTCGTCCTTCTTGTTTTTCTACAAGAACCCGAAACAAAGGAAGTTTAACGATTTTTTCAAAGATTCACAGATTTCCTCATGCGTAAATGCTAAAAATATATCCAACACATTGAACTGATTGTCTATTAGAAAGATAGAAGATATTCTAGAGCAGTAGGAAGAACCCATGAAACCTAGACACGCATATCTACTAGTCTCATTGTTTCTATTGGTCGAGCTTATTTCATCGGTCTATGTCTTCAACTTCACGACAAGAAACCGGAAACCGATTCTAACATACAGTCTAGATGAGAAGATTAGTAGTTACGCCATCTCTGATACCGGAAAATACCTCGCCATAGGGGGGGAAGAAGGTTCGTTACATTATTTCTCCGTAGGAAAAAGGGAGCCAGAGTGGGTGTACAGAGGCGAATCCAGGGTCCTCTCTGTTCATCTATCGACTGATGGGAAGCATATCGTCGTTTTAGATGAGAATTCGACAATCTCTTATATTCGTGGCCTCACGGGGGGTGAGGTCTTTCCCAAATGGACATGTACACTCGAGGAGGGATCAATTGCGGGCGTATATGCCTCCAGAGGATTACCGGTCGAAGTACGCGTGCTAACCAAGCAAGGGGGGCGAATGTCGCTCCTATCGAATAGGGATGGGCTTGTCTGGGAATATGATACGGGAGCATCCTCCGTTGAGGCTGTCTTCTCCTACGACGGACGCAGGATAGTAGCCGCTGGTTCCGATGGCGTTGTCTATATGTTCGATGCTTCTGATCCCAAACCCCTCTGGAACGTCTCGACAGGGTTAATGGGGACAACTCTTACGCTATCCCAGAACCTTCAGGTGATCGTCGGTGGCAAATCCCAAGACGGAGGCGGAGCCATCTACGCCATCTCCAGGGAAGGTGTAGGCATCTGGGAATGGAGATCCGAATATCCTGTCCGTACAGTCTCGACGGCTCACGACGGCAGTAAAGCCCTGTCATTTCTTGAGAACGGCGATGCGTACGTTCTTGAACACGTAGGAGGCGGAGTCCAAGATAAGATCGTAGCGTTGCCCGACGACGTAGAATCAATCTGGTCCCCGCCTTTTGGATCATACGTCCTAGCGTCGACCGTCGAAGGAACAATGTATTTTTTCTATACCCCCAGATCCGCCCCCCTCTGGAAATATCATGCAGGGGATGGGGCGTCGGAAGGGGCAGTTACTACGCTCGGAGAGAAAGTCTTCATAGTCATGGAATTCAATGTGGCCCTGGTCTCAAACACCTTCCCGACAGGCTTCATACCCGGCTCAAGGGGGCTTTGGGGAGTAGTATTTTTCACGGGACTCTTCGGAGCCATCGGAATGGGCTATTTCATCGTGGGCAGACCCGACTGGTTGGGTTATTATAAACGCCGGTACAAGCTCATCCTGTTGGGCTTCCTCCCCGGTGCTCTCTTGGGGTTGTATCTAGAAGGAAGCCTTGGCGCAACTATGGTCGGTGGAGTAGGTTGCGCCATAGGGGTTCTATATGGCCGGAGAAGCGAAGACCTGCCTAGTTTGGTGATGGGTTTTTTCGCCTCGATGATCGTATCGTTGGTTGCTGGATATTTAACAGGCCTATTGATCTGGTTTAGCGGATACGAGGCAAATATTATTACATTGACTGTTGTAAATGCCAGCAGAGGAGGAAGTCTCGGGGTTATCACCGGGATTCTCGGGGTTTCGTTGGGTTTGGTTTCCTCCAGAATTGCCTCGAGTGAAAAAAAGCTCGTACTCTAGACGCAGAGTCTTTTTCTGGTTATTTTTATATTCAGTACATCGGCAATGCATAGACAAGTTATGCTATGTGATCTAACATCATGAAGATAGTGGAAATAACGCAACACGGATAGGTTCTTCACTCGATTCGGTGGCATGAGGGGGAGCCACGAAGCCTCTTCCCGACGGTTCCTCCCAGCATAATGACCGCGCCCGTATACACATAGAATAGGACCTTGAAGCCGCTCGTCGCGTCGACCAGCGAGAACAGGGATACGCCCGACCCCAGGAGGAAGCCCGTCAGGAGCCTGAGGCCGTTGTTGCTCTCCCTCCGCCCCCAGGACTGGGTCAGCCAGTCGAGGGTCAAGGGCGCCAGCAGAATCAGGCAGACTGAGACCTGATACAGAGGCGAGAGCGAGCCGAAGAACTGGAGCCCCTGGAGGCCGATGACGGCCGTCAGGGCCAGGAAGCCGAGGGCGTACCCCGTGCACCTGGCGCAGAGCCTCAGCCTCCTCCCGAAGACGTCCAGGGTTATCCAGTGGCGGTGGGCCACCAGCCTCCAGATTTCCATCCCGGCGGACTACTCCTCGTGCAGCTTCTCCCCGCAGTACGGGCAGACCACGAACTCAGGGAGGACTGGCTTGCCGCAGGCCTGGCATCGCTTGCTGACCGGGATCGCCGGGATCTTCAGGGGCTGCTCGGCCTTGAACCTGGTTATCCTGGCCTTGATGCTGGAGTCGTAGGTGGCCTTGACCACCGTCCCCCCATCCTCGACCTCCGTGAACTCGAAGTATATGGGCCCCGACCCGTCCGCCATCCGGTACAGCCTCGGGGCCATCTCCTCCTTCACCGTGAACCGCGCCTCCCTCCTTCCGCCCCCCAGGATGCCCCTCAGCTTGGATGTTATCGACTCCGATGTCGAGCTGGCCTCCTCCTCCGCCTTCCTCCGCCACTCTGTGGCCTCAGCCACAATCGCAGCGTAGGCCTCATCGATGCCCTGGGGCGTGTACCAGGACTCCGTCTCCGTGTTCCCCCTCTGGGGCGCACTCTCTCCCCGGGATTGACTCATGCACATCACGCACACGATTATGGGGAGGAGCCAGGTCAGCCAATCTAGGCCCCCGCCCTCCTGTCCAACGAATGGTGGTATCATCATTCCAATCTCCTTTTCCAACACTTGTACGGTCCACATATATTTAATAATCACCAATCGCCGGCTCGAGGCCGGCCCGCCGGTTCCCCGGAGCCCAGGGGCCGCCCATAAACCTCTTGGAAGGCGATCTCGTCGAGCCTCTTCGTCGACCTGAAGAAGTGGAGGAAGGAACGGCCCAGATCCCTCCTCTCCTCTGGGAAACCGATCGAGACGAGGGCGACAACGCTGAACCTCCCCGGGATCCCCAGCATCTCCCTCAGCTCCTCCTCGTCGAAGCTCCCGATCCAGCAGGAGCCGAGCCCCTCGCTCGTCGCGGCAAGGACCAGGTGCTCCAGGGCGATGCATGTGTCGTGGACGTGGAATCTCGACCCGGTGTCCCCGCATGCCACGATCACCACCGGGGCCCCCCTGACGAACCTGGCGAACATTCCTCCCCTGGCGATCCTGTCCTTGGCCTCCTGGGACCTGACCACGATGAACCTCCAGGGCTGGTAGTTCATGGCCGAGGGGGCCAGCCTGGCGGCCTCCAGCAGCCTCCGGAGGGTCTCGTCCGGGACGGGCTCGGGGGTGTACGACCTGACGCTCCGCCTCGCCTTGATGGCCTCGAATACCTTCATTTCAGCCCATTCAACAACCGGTCTCGAGGTTGAAAAAGATATCAGGGCGGTTGTTGGGCCGTCTCAACCGCTAGCGGCCCCGTATGAATTAGGTTGATAACCCGCCGTTCTTGCCCCCTAGATCGACCGACATTGAACAGGAACACCCGCCTGCTGATCGTGATCGGAGCGGTCCTGGTGGCCGCCGCCTCGGCCTACGGGTACATGCTACCAGGGGAGACAGAGGGAGAATACGGGGACGTGACCGTGGAGCGGGCCAGGGAGCTCATCCAGGAGAAGCCTTCCATGGCGATTCTGGACGTGCGGACCGACGGCGAGTTCAGAGAAGGCCACATCGAGGGCGCGGTGAACATCCCGGTCAACGAGCTGGAGGGCCGCCTTGGGGAGCTGGAGAAGGACGATGAGACGCTGGTCTACTGCAGGACGGGAAACCGGAGCGTCACCGCCGTGGGGATCCTCAAGGAGAACGGCTACGAAAAGATATTCCACATGAACAAGGGGATCACGGCCTGGACCGCAGCAGGCTACCACACGGTGAAGCAACACTAGTAGAAATTCTCAGCGCTCAAGGGTAGAGAAAAAGGGAGGGATATTCAACGGGTTTTCACGCCGGGTGCCCCCTGGGCGAGACGCCTCCCCGCCTGCTCGAGCATGGGGAGCTTGTGGTCCCTTGAGAACCGGGTCAACGTGACCAAGTCTACGATCTCGAGGCCCACCCTCTTGAAATAGTCCTCCAGGTTGTAGAGGGCCCGGGCGGCGCCGTTCCCGCTCCCCCCGGCCGCGGCGATCCCGACGACCCTGGTCGCGACGAGGTTGTCCCTTCCGCTGAAGGTCTCCGTCCT
>JAUWBQ010000160.1 GCA_030601645.1 Candidatus Bathyarchaeota archaeon
CGGAAGGGGCGGGCCTTGGGCTGGGGTCTCCAGTAGGTGACGGCGACTCCGGGGAGGTTGAAGAAGGCCTCTATGGAGGCGATGACGTTTCCCGCGGTGGGCTCCGGGACGTTCCTGCGGATGCGGGCGTAGAGGGAGGGGGCGTCGCCCCGGGCGTAGTAGATGCTGGGGGCGAGGAGGAGGGGGGTGGTGTAGCCTTCTGTGGTGGTGCAGGTGTGGACGAGGTGGGTGTCGCAGAGGGGGCGGGGGTCGATGTAGGGTTCCAGGGTCTTCTGGTCCTGTGGTTTGAGGGTGTCGGCTTTGATGCGTAGGTCGAGGGGGGTGGTGGCGTCCTGGAGGTGGGGGATGAGGGTGTGGTGGCCTGCGCGGCTTATGGCCTGGCGGAGGAGCTGCATGTGGAGGTAGAAGACGGTGGAGTCCTTGGCGACGCCTGCTACGGGGAAGTCGTGCTTGTGGGCGAGGGTGCGGAGCTCGGCGATGGATGTGAGGAGTTCCTGGAGGAGTTGGGGGTGGTGGCGGTACTCTCGGATGGCGTAGGGGAAGCGGGCGAGGTAGAGGGAGCCGTCTAGGAGGACGGTGGGCTTCAGGTTCTGGTCCAATGCTTGTTGTGCTGCCTGGGTTGCCGCCTGGTACTCTGCGATGATGCGGGCGTAGCCGGGGATGAAGGCCCTGTCGCGGTTGTCGTAGGTCTCCTGGATGTGGATCTTGACCTTCTTGGTGAGGTTCCTGCCCTGGCCGGGGTGGTGGGTGAGGGCGCAGGCCCTGGCGACGGTGACGAGGCCGCCGTAGGCGAAGTTGGAGATCTGGACGCCGCCGTCGACGGAGATGAGGATTCCCTCCCTGTCATCTGGATTGGGGGGGTAGGGGTTCCAGCATCGCTCAACCTCGTCGGCGAGGAGGGGTGGGGTTCCCGGCTCCTCTTGGGTTGCCTCGATCCCCTTGATGACTTTCTCCAGTTCCTCGTAGAACTCGTCGAAGAATAGGTCCCTCACCTGTGACAATTTGATTCGACTGAGAATGGGGCGGACAGGATTTTATATGTTGAGATGCTGGTCTCGGGCCTCTTCCGGGGACTTTGCTCCGGGTCCGAGGCGTTTGTTGATGAGGATCAGGGTTAGGAGCCTGGGGAAGTCGACGATGAGGGGGTCCAGGGCGGCGAAGTAGACTGAGAGGTAGAACTCGTACGAGTGCCCCATGGAGGTGAACCAAGCCCTGACGGCCTCTTGGACGGGCTGCAGTAGCCATGTGAATAGGAGGGGGTCGAAGCTCTTCGTCCAGGTCGTTATTGCGGTGAGGTTTATCAGCGTCATCTGGGTGAGGGGGTGGGCCGGTCCGACGAGGAAGAAGGCGAGGAGCAGGTTCCTCTTGGTGAGTGTCTGTTCCAGGGGCCTCCCCAGGGCGAGGGCGGTGGTGTAGAGGGCTATGCCCGTGCGGGCCAGGGTTGTGAGCAGCCAGGCTAGGAGCGACTCGTAGGGGGCGGGGCTCTTGTCGAAGAAGACGGCCCCGAAGGTGATGAAGCCCATCCAGTAGAGGATGATGGTCGCAGGCAGCGGTGAGATGAGACCGAGCAGCCTGAGCAGCCGGTGTCTGGTCTGGGAGATGCGGCCGTCCCGCTTGTATTCCGGGCGGGTCCCCGCGGCGTACGCCCTCCACAGGGCCTCGATGAGGAGCCAGGAGCCGACGAAGAGGAGGCCGGCGGAGGAGATGTAGCCGTATGGGGCGGCTTCCTCTATATGGGTCTTGGTGGAGATCCAGCGGGGCTTGATGATCTCGAAGTAGATGCCGACGCTCTTGTTCCCGGCTGGGTCGAGGCCGATGCCCACGCGGTCGTAGCCGCTGAAGGTGTAGTTTTCGAGCGTCTTGGCTGTGAGGGTCCGGACGGGGACTTCGTCGAGGCCGCCCTCTCCGTCGTCGACGAACTTGAGGAAGGTGACCGTGACGTTGCCCGTGGCCCTGAAGGTGAGGGTGACGTTGTCGGCGTAGGCCCTGCTCCTGGAGCTGTAGCCCCTCTTGACGGGTTCGAGGGTATCGTATCCGGAGGAGGCCACCGTCCGGAGGGTGCGCTCCTCCCTGGAGTAGAGTTGTAGGTGCCACAGGTAGCCCGCGGAGGAGGCCAGCAGTATGACGGCCAGGAGCGCGGTCTTTGCTGTCTTGGGGTTCAAGGAACGCCGCGTTATCTTCAGGGTTTATTGATAAAAAGGTGGGGGTCAGGGTTTGTTCTAAGGCGCGCGCAGCAGGGTGCGACCCCCGTCCTATTGCTTCCATCCTGCAACCACAGGCATCATTGCCTCAGACGGGCCTTACTCGCATTTGTGTGTTTAGATGTGGATGGTAAAAAGGGTGGTGTGCCGATTTTTGTGGTTGTCGCGGGCTTCTGTGGGCTAGGTTAGGAGGCGTCTCTCGCCTGTGATCTTCTGGATGTCGGTGATGTCCTGGCTGGCCTCTAGGCAGCCGAGGTAGTGGTCCTGTTTGTCTCTGACGGCGAAGTAGCGGATGTGGATCTTCCTGTCTCTGTGGTCGATCCAGAACTCGGCTGTGTCTCTGGTTCCCGTTTTCATCTCGTCTATGATCTGCTGGACCTTGTGGAGGCTATTGGGGGGGTGGCAGTCTTGGACCTTTCTGCCTATGACGGTTCTGGGGCGTGGGAAGATTCGGTCTCCGTTCTTGTTGAAGATGCGGAGGGTGTCTGTGTGGTCTATGAATGAGAACTCGATGGGGAGGGTGTCGAGGATGGCCTCCAGGGTCTCCTTGGGTAGGTTCTCGATCATATTCTCTCGGTTTTGTGTTGGGAGGGGGGCTTAAATGGGTTCCTCGATTCCCTTGACGACGTTCTCCAGTTCGTCGTAGAACTCGTCGAAGAAGAGATCTCTGCGCGCGCGGTCAAAAGGGGTATGAATGCATGCCAAAAACCGCTATAAGCGGCCACAATTATAACCCCAGAACCTTGGAGTAACGGACATACCAGATCATTATCCGATCTTGTACAATGAAATTTGGCAACTCATAACAAACTGTTACTGTCAAATTATTTTTATATTAAATACATTATATGTTTCTTCGCTATGGTAACGCATGAAACCCTCATAGAAAAATTCGGAGACTCCCCAGCGATAAAATTAGCAAAAAGAGTAGACCAGCCAGTAGTCAGTCTGAATTTCGTAGATGGAGAATGGGTCCTCACATGGACAACGGGCAACAAAGAAATCATAACTATCAAAGACGTGATAGGACTCAAGGTAGAACCGCTATTTGAAGAAAAACTAAGTTTTGCGGGACGCGGCCCCAAACATCGAAGATGCTTCAAAGCGGAGGGCTCTACGATATTCAATCCCACCAAATGCCCATGCTGCTACGACGGACTGTCTTTCAAAGACTTTTCCGAAATTGTAGTCAACTTAGAGAAACCGGCTCAAATCTACCTCGACTGGGATGTCGTAGCAACTCAACAACAATTCACTTATAAAAAATAATGAGTAAAAAACTTCCTTTTTTTTACAAATTTATCACGTGAAATTTATGAAGGGGGGAGGGAGAACCATACATCCGCCTATGAAAAACAAGCCATTTAATGAGAAAAGGCTGAAAAACCCTCTAACCCAAGCCATTCCGAGAAAAAACGCTTATCATATGCTACCACTCACAACCCGAAACCGCTATGACCACTAGCGGGATCAAAAAGATGCAGCGACCCGCGCGAAACAATCCCGGCACCAACCCAACCACTCAAGCAAAACAGTAGCTATTCAGTACCTATACAGTACAAAAACACAGACAAAAGCAACAAGAAAAACACCAAGCCAACCCAAGCAAACCCGCACCTAACACCGACACCCACACCACGAGAAGAGGGGAGGGGGGGTCATACGTCTGCCTGTGAAAAACACACCAAACCAGAAAAGGAACATGAAAACCGCTCCTCTCCGATCCGATTCAGCACAAAAACGTGCTCCTAAGAAACGAAATCCTACGCAAGTACATAGGGGGGAGGGGGGGGGTCATGCAACGAAGCCTGAATAAACCTCTCCACGACGAAAGGAGCCGGAAAACGACCCCAATACGATCAGAATCATGTCAAAAGGAGTACTTATGCAATACAAAAACCGCTATAAGCGGTAACAATTATAACGCCCCAGAAATCGCTATGACTACTAGCGGGATCAATAAGGTGCAGCGACGGCCCCCCGGAACACCCCAGAT
>JAUWBQ010000116.1 GCA_030601645.1 Candidatus Bathyarchaeota archaeon
CCGTAGAATTCGGATCCATCCCATCCGTAGGTCCCTGTCCACCGGATCACGGCGTCCTCCCCGAGGCTAATCCTTTCGTCCTCCGCCTCGATCTCCAGCTCGATCCGATCCCAGATCACCTCCAACTCGTCCGAGGAGAACGATGTCAAGCCGTAGATCGGATCTTCGACCTCCTCCACGAAGTAGATCTTAGACCCTACGACGTTCGACGAGAAATCGTCCCTGTTCAGCGTAATGTCTCCTTCAAAGGGCTCATTGTTATAACCGTATCTCGCATGCAGCGTGATGTCTGCCTCTTCGCCCACGTTGATCCTGCGATCATCGGCTCTAATCTTGACAGTCACCTCGTCGAAGATCACGTCCACGGCGTTCGATGAGAAGCACTCGACGTCGTACCAAGCGTCCCCGACAAATTCGACTGTATAACAGTATTTTCCCGCCTCATCTTGGACCAAAGTATCGTTGAACTCGAACCATCCGTGGAAGGGGGTCTGATCGTACTCGTACGTAGCTGTCCACCCTATCTCGGCCTCGCTCCCGACATTGATGCGCTCATTGGACGCGTATAAGGTTACCAAAACCCTGTCAGAGATGATCTCCAACGTGTCTGACTCGAACACGGTGAGATTGTATTGTTCGTCGACGACTTCTATGACCTGATAAGTTCTGTTCCCTACGGTGGGGGAAGTCAGGTTCTCATTGAGGATGATCTCGCCCTGAAAGGGGGTGCCGTCGAATGCGTACGTGGCGGTATATCTTATGAGAGCTTCGGTGTTCACCCCTATCCTGGGCTTCGAAGTTTTCAGGTCTACCAACACCTGGTCGAAGACGCACCATGGGTTTGGCACGGCCATCTCGTAGGTTAATTCGGCGGATCCAGAGTATATCCTGTCGACTACAAGGCTAAAATTACCCACATCCCATGAAATGACTGGGACGAGGCACCAACCATCGAACTCTGTGTACCAATCACCTGGGCGGTTCTGAAATGTCACGCGCAGGCGATATAAAGGATGTCCATCTGAGGTCCGCACGATGCGGATCGCGAAGATCGCCTGCCCTCTCACATCCACCCGTTCGCTGTCAACCTGTGTAGCATCGATGGTGAGGGTGGGTTGCGCGGCCACAATGGAAGAAAAATCACCACATAACACAAAGAACGCACTATAAAAGGAATAAAAACAAAGGATAAAAAACACTAGATTCTTCCATTTCATTCTCTTGTATTGAAAAAACCCATAATTTATAGTTTATTTTCCTCTATGAGGATGTTTCTCGCACTGTTTAGTGTTACTGTTTCGTACTCCACTTTAAGTTTGTATGATATCCTCTTTCCTCTGTAAGATCCCAAAACAAGATTGGTGTGATTATCTTATTACAATCGTTCTAGCGAAATATTTCCGGTGGGATCCTCGACTCACATGCAACCCCTGTCTGGCAGAGCCCACAGCCGTATCCATTGAACCCGAAACTCGATTCCACATACTTCCTCGTAGCCCTGACGTATTTACTACACATCTCCTTGTCGTGCCCAGCCTCAGAGATGGCTCCGGCGGGACATCGACCGACGCACTCCTGGCACGTACCCTTCGCATAGTAGAGGCAATACGCGTGGTGATCTTCGTAGCCCCTCTCGGACGGTTGAATTCCTATCTTGGCTATCACAGATCCCGCCCTCATCGCCTTCCCCCTGGGTGTGATGAGGCCGTCGCAGAGGCCGAAAGTCCCGAGACCCGACGCGTAGGCCGCGTGCCTCTCGGACCAAGTCGAGGCGAACCCGTACTTCTCAGAGGTCTCCCTGGACCATAGAGGGGAGAGCATGGGGGCGACGGCCTTGTACCCTGCCTCATTGAGCCTCTCCACGACGTGTCTTCGGAGCTTGTCGTTGAACTCCTCTCCGTAGATCCGGGCCCTCGCCCACCTCTCCGTCGGCATCTCCCTCTGGAGCCGGTGCTCGGCCTTTGTGGTTTTGGTATGAGGCAGGATCCAGCTGATCACGGTGAGTTCCCCCGCTTCCACCTCTGTCTCCGTGAAGGTCTCCTCGAACCACTCCAGAGGGGTGAGGAAGAAGGAACCAATATCCTCCTTGTAATAAGTGTAGAGGGGATCGGCCCCGCTGGAGAAGCCGACCAGTGGATCGTCCCAGGCCTTCTCGTCGGCCTCGTTCCTCAGAGTGTTCTCTGGGGACTCGACGAAGTCCCTGATGACCCCTTCGATCCATGCTCCAAAGTCACATGCGTCTCTCACCATGATGGACCGTCCTAAACGCCTGATCTTCTTGGGTTGCTTTATATAAAACCAATCACAGGGGCGAAAACCCTTTCTCGTGGAGGCTGAACCCTAACTGTGATATCCAGGACGCAGCCATCATGCAGGGACCGGTAACCAGAGACCTCCTCCTCATGCTCCTCTGCTACGGCTATGTCCTCGCCATGATCCTCGTCTCGGATCGTCTTGAAGGGTTTCTGAACATTTCGCGAAGGTCCTCTCGCAAGTTCCTCCACGCCATGATCGGCAACCTCCCCCTCGTCATCCCCTTCTTCGGATGGTCCCTCGCCCCCGCCCTCGTCGCAGCCCCCTTCATCCTCGTCACCTTCATCGCCTCCCCCCACTCCCCCAGCCCCGCTCTCCGGGACAGGCTCAAAGGCCTCTCAGACCTCACCGAGGAGGGCCACAGCTTCGGCCTCATCCTCTACGCCATCAGCTTCACCCTCCTCGCCGCTCTCTTCCCCACCAGGCCCTACGTCATCGCCGCTGGGGTGCTCCCCATGGCCTACGGCGACAGCGCCGCGGCCCTCGTAGGCCGCAGATTTGGTAGAAGGGCTCTCGTCAAAGGCAAGACTCTGGAGGGTACCCTCGCCATGTTCGCCGCCAGCCTCACCGCCCTCACGCTGAGCCTCGCCTACTTCTCCGCTCTCTACCCGTTCACCCTAGCCCAGAAAATCCTCCCCGCATTGGCGGTGGCCATCGTCGCTGCCATCGCCGAGGTTTTATCCCCGAAGGGGTTCGACAACATCGCCGTGCCCCTCCTCGGTGCCCTCACCTTCCTCGTCGTAGACAGGGGGTTCTAGCATGGTCTTCATGGTCTTCGACGGTCTCGACGCGTCGGGGAAGACCACTCAGGCGGAGAGGTTGGGGGACAGCCTGAGAAAAAGGGGGCTCACGGTCTTCACCCGTTTCCACCCCTCGGACGACTGCTGGGCCGGAATAAGGGCCAGGCGGTTCCTTCTAGCCGAGGGGAAGGGCGCTCACTTCTGCGCCGCCATCTTCTACGTCCTCGACGTCCTCAACAGCGTCCTTCACACCCCCTGGCGGCTGTACGACCACGTAATATACGTCCGTTACCTCATGGGCACGGCATACCTCCCCCCGCCCCTCCACATAATAGCTCACCGCTTCTTCGCCATCCTGCTCCCCAAGCCCAGACACACCTTCTTCCTCAGGGTCAACCCTGGGGAAGCCCACAGGCGTATCACCGTGAACCGTCATGAGCAGGAGATGTTCGAGTCCCTAGATCAGCTTGAGAAGATCAACGTAAGAGCCCTCACCCTCGCCTGGGCCAACGGATGGACCATCGTGGACGCCAATGAGCCAGAGGAGGAAGTGGAAAAACAGATCCAAGCGGAACTCTGCTGGCCCCGTTGAAAAAATCTCTATTCCCAGCCACCGGATCGGTTCTCCTTCATTCTTTCATCGTGAAGATCAGGAAACCCGACAACATCAGGCATCCCAGATGCACCGACAAAGGGGCTCCAAATCCATAGGCCGAGTAGAGCAGCCCTCCCAGCCACGGAGCTGGGATGCCGGCCAGCCTTGCGGCTGCGTCGATCTTCCCCATCACGGTGGAACGTCGGTTCGAGGGAACCTTCTCGGAGATGAGGGCCATCCACGCCGGGACCCAGAAAGCGGGGTCCAACCCGCTCGCCACCTCGAACAGCAGGAACATCTCGAAACGCCTGGAGAAGATGAAGCCGACGATGGAGATGATCGCCATGGCCCACGAGGCCATCAGCATCGGCTTCCGCCCGAACCTGTCAGACATCCTCCCTATTGGGATTGATGAGAGCCCCCAGGTCAGGTTGAAGACCGTGGAGAGAAGCCCCAGCTGGAACTCGGTGAAACCATAGTTATCCACCAGGGTCCCGTAGAACAGCGAGAATCCTGTGCTATATCCGAAGCCCATCACGAGGAGGATCGCGTAGAGCCTTCCCATCCCCTCCTCCGGCAGTAGGAGCCCCTTGATCTCCTCCCAGATGCTCATGGATTTCTCGCCGTCGACCACTACGGGCTTCCGAGTCTCCCTGAGATAAGCGAACATCAGGAGAAGGCCCAGAACCTCGCCCACCAGGCAGACGTAGAATATCGGGGTGTAGCCGGAGGTCATCGCCAGCCAGCCTCCGGCGGAGGCCGTCACCGTGTTGACTATCATGGAGATGGACATCAGGACGCTGTAGGCCGTGGCCCGGCTTTCGTCCCCGACGGACTCGGAGATGAGGGCGCTCCGAGCGGGGTTCCCCTGCATGAACAGCGATGAGAAGCCGATGAGGAACGCGAAGACCAGCAGGAAGATGAATTCGCTGGAGATCAGGAGGGCGACGATCGCCAGGACCTTGAACCCGTGGGCCAGCAGTATCACGGGCTTCCTCCCGTATCTATCCGACAATGCACCCCAGGAGATGAGACCCGCCGCGGTGCTCAAGTTGATCACGCTCTGGACCACACCGAGCCCCACCACGCTCACCCCGGTCTTGAGGATGTAGGGCTGCCAGATCACGTAGAACATGCCGAAGCCCAGCTGGGAGACCAGGGTCTGCAGGGCCAGCACCCGGATGTTCCCTTCCAGAGCCAGCCTCCTGCCCCACGACCTCAAATCCATGGAGGGCATGTATCACCAATGGAGAACATCAACCTATAAAGAGCAGGAAAAATGTTAGGGTCCAAGGGAGTTCCCCTAAAAAAAGGACAGATAATACTCCACGATCTTGGGCAACTCTCTGGCTCTCTCCACTGAGAACCTCGCTTCTCCCGGTAGAGGAGCCATGCCGTTGAAGCCGGTCCTCTCTACGAAATCGACGAGCATCGCCCTCAATTCCTCTGGATTCCATCCCGCCATCTTCTCGATGGTGTCGACGCCCGCATCAAGAAACAGGCGGGCCCGGATGGTCTTAATCCCGGGTATCCTAGACCGGTCGGACAGCTTCACGAACTCCAATATGGCGTCGAGGGGGAGTGGTTCCCGATCTAAATCTGTAGCGGGTCGGTTCTAAGTAGTATTGACATGCTAATTTTTCATGAAAGCTTAATAGCCGCCATTTTTCAGAGTTTGTTTGGTGGTTGTCGTGGCCCGTGACCCCGTGTGTGGGATGTACGTCAACGAGGAACACCCCGCCTTCACAGCGGAGGTAGACGGCAGAGCCTACTACTTCTGCAGCGAAGCCTGCATGCTCACCTTCATCCAACCAGAGAAGGAACGCCAGAACCTGAAGCGCCTCGTATACTTCAGCCTCACCCTCGGCGTGGCGACAATGGCCCTCATGTTCTACAGGGGGCCCCTACCCTTCCTGTCGAAGAATCTGTGGGCATTCATCCTGGCCACCCCCGTCCAGTTTATAGCCGGCTGGAGGTACTACAGGGGCGCGTGGGGCGCCGCCAAAGCGAGGACCATGAACATGGACACCCTCATAGTCATCGGGACCACCACGGCCTGGGTCTACGGCACCCTCGTCGTCTTCTTCCCCGGCGTCGTGCCCAGCGAAGAGGTTTACTTCGACACGGCTGCGATGATCATCGCCCTCATCCTCGTGGGGAAGCTCCTGGAGGAGATCGCGAGGGGCAGGGCATCCGAGGCGGTGCGCCGGCTCCTCGACCTGCAGCCCCCCGTTGCGAGGCTGCTGAGGGACGACGGCACCGAGGAGGAGGTGCCGGTCGAGACGGTAATGCCATTCGACGTGCTCATAGTCCGGCCG
>JAUWBQ010000213.1 GCA_030601645.1 Candidatus Bathyarchaeota archaeon
GCGGACAAAGCAGAGCCAGGAGAATGGATCCTAGGCCGCGGATGGGATCAGGTGAAGCTCTCCGACCACAGGAACCCCACCCGATGGGATCTCGACAAGGTCTCCTCCGAGAACCCGGTCTGGCTCACCCGGACATGCGGCCACATCGGCGTCTGCAACAGCCTGGCCCTCGAGATAGGAGGCGTGAGCAAGGACACCCCCCAGCCATTAGGGGGAAACATAGAGAAGGACGAGGGCGGGGAGCCCACGGGACTGCTCGAGGAGAGTCCCGCCATGAACATCGTCAGGAAGCATATCCCCCAGACGAGCTTCGAGGACACCGTGAAAGCAATAAAACTAGCGTCGAAGGCCTTCAGCGAGGCGGGTCTCACAGGGGTCGTGGACGCAGGGATCGACTCGAAGACCATGCGCGCCTATCAGAGGGCAGCGGATGACGGAGAGCTCAACGTGAGGGTGAACATGATGCTCCACGGCAAGCTCGGGGACGAGACCGCCGAGGAGAGCGTGGATAGGATAGGTGACTTCCCTATATCCACCGGATTCGGGAATGATCTCCTCAGGTTCCTCGGGCTGAAGCTCCTCATAGATGGGGGCATCGGCGGAAGGACCGCGCTCCTCAGAGAACCCTACGAGGATCAAGAAGACAACAAAGGGATCCTCATCATGCCCACAGAGGACCTGCAGAAGAGGGTGGACGCAGGGAACCTCGCAGGGATGAACATAGGGATCCACTGCGCCGGAGGAGGCGCCATGGACGTCGTCCTCAACGCATTCGAGGAGACCAACAAGAAGAAACCCATCAAGGGCAGAAGATTCTCGATAATCCACGCGTACCAGCCCACCGAGGAGAACTTCGAGACATGCAGACGCCTCGGGATCGTCGTGGCCTCCCAGCCAAGCTTCCTCTACTACCTCGGAGACAGCTACCACGAGAACGTGGGAGACGACAGATCCAAGTGGCTGAAGCCTCACAGGGCCTGGATAGACAAAGGCATAGAAGTGGCCTCAGGCACTGACTCGCCCGTCACCCCATACCTGCCGTTCCCGAGCCTCTGGGCATCCATCGCGAGGAAGACAGAGGTGCTGGGAACCCAGATGGGAACCGAGCAGAAGGTGACTCGGGATGAGGCTATCAGGATGTACACCATCAAGGGCGCCTACTATACATTCGAGGAGAACATCAAGGGAAGCATAGAGCCGGGAAAGATGGCTGACATGATCGTCCTCGACAGAGACATCCTGACCTGCCCAGAGGATGAGATCAGGGACACTAAGACCCTGAAGACCATTCTAGGCGGGAAGACGGTCTACGAAGCCTAGGATCCCCCCTATAATTTTCTAATATATCAAGCCATATTCTTCATAAACCTCAAAATCCATGCTCAAAACCGGCATTGAAGAAACCCGCAGTATTAGGTCGGGAACACGCTAGCACTGAGAAGATAATCTTATGACCCACGAGACTACATAGGTGGACTGAAATGAAGAAGGCGATCGCTGCCCTATTCCTCCTGCTGTTCTCCTTCATGTTAATCTCTAACTATAACGGTGCCACCATCCGCAGCACAGTCGGAGATACCCTGAGCGTAGAGAAGGTATCGATCGAAGCTGACGGCTACACCCTCTCTGGAATGCTCTTCGTCCCCTCTGACATCCAGCCAGACGGTCCCAGGCCGGCGGTCGTCTGCGCCCATGGGCTCACCAATTCGAAGGAGACCATGTCGGGTTTCGCCCTGGAGATAGCCAGAAGGGGCATGGTAGCCCTCTCGCTAGATCTAGCCGGACATGGTCAATCCGGGGGAAGCTTAGGGGGAGACGACCCGAGTCTCGGTGTTTCCTCTGCATTAGCATATCTCAAGTCTCTGGACTATGTAGACCCGGAGCGTCTAGGATTAGTGGGTCACAGCCTCGGTGCAGGAGCCGCTAGAGCTGCTTCCGGCACTCAGGGGATTTCAGCGGTCGTCCTGATAGCAGGGGGTGTAGACGTCGAGAGCGGAGGAACGGGCTATCCCCCACTGAGCGCCACCCATCCATCCAATATGCTGGTCATAATAGGCCAGTTAGATGTACTCTTTGACGTAGAGAAGATCAAGATCGACCTGGAGGACGCCTTCAACACCGAGGCCCCCGTGGTCCCCGATATGTATTACGGGAGCGCGGCTGACGGGACCGCCCGACAGCTGCTACTACCTTCCACTATACATCTACTGGAGCCTGTTGAACCCCTAATCATAGAGAAGGCAGCCTCCTGGATGAGACAGCATCTACAGGCCGAGGGGAGCACGCCGCCAGATCCCATTATCGTTAACAACATTCTGGTGACTGCGAACATGGTCTCCTTGGTAGCTCTGATCTGGATCAATTTCCCCGTCGCTGCTTTGGCTCAGGGCTTTCTAAGAGATAAGGGGAGAAAACCTGTGAGTGCCGTTCTCCCTGATCTCTGGGCCTTTCTGGTTTGGGGTGGCTTTGGGTTACTTCTATTCCTCCCTATTTCCGGTCTCGGGAATCTGATCCCTTTTCCCCCGCTTCGAATCGGCTCATCTATGGCGTGGTGGCTTCTATTGTCTGGCGTTGGGGGGCTCATCATACTCTACGTTGTACAGAAAAGAGCGCCCCACCTAGACCTCGATCTGATTCAAATTATCAAAAAATCGTTTATACTCAAAGATATTCTCACGGCCTTTGGTATGTTCCTGCTCCTCTACGCTATTGTCTACATAGGGGAGTCGTACCTAGGGGTGACCCTCACATTCATTATACCCCTCTTCAGGACGTTGACATTCAGACGTCTCTCCGTGTTCCCGACTTTCATACCTTTCTTCGGAGTCTACTTCATCGCCGAGGGGCTCTACTTCCATCAGTTGAGGATCCAGAATGCAGATGAGCCCGGTTTTAAGAGCCTGATAAGGACCATAGCACTGAAGGTTGCACCCTATTTCTGGCTGATTATAATTCAATACGGGGTCATGATTATTTTTGAGCGCAGAGTGTTTACAGGGATGATAGGGTTC
>JAUWBQ010000117.1 GCA_030601645.1 Candidatus Bathyarchaeota archaeon
TCTAGTTGACTGGGGCTTATCCTGTACATTGTATCTAGGTAAACCAACAAGCCGTGTGGGGGTTCCACTGTGAAAATCAAACTTTTCTTCTATCTCATAATATTCGCAATAATTGTTCTTGGCGAGTGGGAGCTCGCGCGCGCCGGGCAGTACGTCGAAGACTCGGAATTTGAGCTCTCCAGTATGATAACTTACCACCAGCACACCCCGCATTTTCACCCAAATCGTCCTTACCTCGTTTTGTCTCCGCTTTATAAAGATCCCAATTATGATAAGTGTTTAGCAATCAAATTTTTTATTCGGCTTTAGTGTTTATCTAAAATCCTCAGCACAGAGACTCCTGTTTTACTATTTGAATTGTTGAAAAAAAATGCGCGCGCTATATTATATTTTAGGAGCGCGTTAATGTATCTGGGGCTTGTCATGGCTGATCGAAGGTCTATCTTACAGGAAATATTGAAGAACGAGGCCCAAATTAAGATGATGAAGAGAGATCCAGTCTACCGTAAGATCATGCATAACCTAGATAAACTCGAAAAAAGGAGATTCGGATCAGTTACCGTGAACGTACCCTCCCCTGATGACCCAGAGAAGGTAGTAGAGGTCAGGTGTAATTCGCCGGAGATGAGAGAAATCATCTCAAAGTATAAAGAGATGCGAGCCGAATTCGATGATCAGATAGGTGAATTACTGACTAGAAAAGCGAAACTCCAGAAACAACTTTTCAAGTATAGACCCTAACGGGCGCAGGCGGATTCAATAATTATGATTTAACGGCGGGATGATGTGCTTTTTCACCGTTCTATACGCTACCTCATCGCAGAACCGATCTCAAGACCCTTCCCAAAACATTCGACAGAAGAGAACAGACACCATGAAAATCCCATCCTACGTTACCGGACGCAAGGCATCCTCTAACCCACCCCTCCATAACCGTCTCCACCCTCAAGCGAAGAAGGCTATGCTCTGACGGAGCTCTGGCGTCCCAAAACCGTAGGCGGCTATGCAGACGGCATAGACCATCATCAGGACGAGACTCACGTGGGTGGAGGCGTTCCCCAATCCCTGCCAGGTGAACCGCTGATAAGCGATCCTGCCTCCGATCGGTGGGGGCTAGGGTTCTCGGGTCTTGTGTTATCTTTATTTATTGGGTTGTTTGGGGTGTGTGGTTTGGGCTCGTGGTCTAGTCAGGATAAGACATCAGCTTGCGGAGCTGTTGGTCGTGGGTTCGAATCCCACCGAGCCCGCCATCATATAAACCGTCCTGAGAGAATGAGGGCGAAAAACGGATAAGTCAGACATGGGTTTACCCTTTACTCATGCCGATAGTCTCACTAGGGTACTCACCGGATCAAGATCTCCAGAGAATAATGGGTTTCCTCCGAGACACCTATCTGGAGACCCGAACAATCCAGAACTGGCTCCCCACCCGATTTGAGAACAGCCACAGAGACCTAGTCTCCGACGTGCGCATCTGGGAGGAGGTCGACGGCGAACCACCCAGGATCATCGCGATGGCCAACCCGGAGATCCCGTTCCTCTACGTCATCCAGATCCACCCCGACCACGCCCCCCTGGAGGAGGAAATCGTCCGATGGATCGAGGACCGCTGCGCCACCCTGAAGCCTGACCCCGGCACGGAGCAGAAGCTCTCCATCGTCACCCTGGACGGGAACCCTTCCAGGGAAGCCCTGCTCAGGGAACGGGGATTCGAGAAGGGGCCCGTCTACGGCATACTGCGCGTGCGCCCCGTGGACGCCCCCATCCCCGACTTCCCACCCCCAGAGGGATTCGAGATCCGATCCGTCGATAAAGAGACCGACTTCGAGGAGATCGCCAAGGCCGTCAGGGCGATCTTCGGCCACGGCGAGTGGTTCACTGCGGAGGTCTTGGAGGGGATCGCGAGCCGCTCCTTCTACCACGAGGACCTGGACCTCGTGGCGGTGGCCCCAGACGGGAGCATCGCGTCCTTCTGCACCTTCAGGGTCGACCCGCCGAGCGGGATCACCGAGCTGGAGCCCATGGGCACCCACCCCGACTACCGGGGCCTGGGCCTCGCGAAGGCGCTGCTGTGCGAAGGCTTCAGACGCCTGATTAGATACAACCCCACCCTGCTCTACATCGGGGGAGCCCCCGACAGCCCGGCGGCAAACCGACTCTACGAGTCAACCAGCTTCTATGAAGAAAACGCCTATCATAAATGGTCTAAAACGATCTGATGCTCGCACATTGTACGGGGTTGATAAGAAGGGCGAAAACGGGTCAGGAGACTGACCCCGGGGAACCTACGCCATACACCCGTTCCATAAGATGAAGGAGCGCGGCAACCCTAAATAACATCAAGAATTCTCTAATCGACTTGGGCACGACCCTCATCTCGCTAGATGATCGAGACTCGCGCATACAGCCTGTAGACCGCCGCAGCACCCAACATTGTAGTCATCGAGACGTTGATGAGCCGATTTTCCGGCGGGATCGTGTAAATTATGATGGAGAACCCGATGACCACCAGCGCCATTAACGCAATCAAAAACTTTTTTATGTCAGACCTCTCGAACCTCTGAACCGTGTTAGTTATCTTCGTGCTCTGATCGACGTCAAAGTCCTGGAGTTCGTGGAGGATCTCATTCATAGCTGAAATGGGGATGATGATCATCAGGAAGGGAGTGACGGACAAGTCGGGGGGGCGGAAAGCAAAGTACGTTGTCAAAAATTGCAGCCCCCCCAAGAAGATCATGTGTGAAATCAAGTCCAGGTAGGGCCTAGATTTCAACCTCAGGGGCTTCCAGGAATACAAGAATCCCACCAGAGCGAAAACTATGCCGAGAAGGAAAACCAAGGAATTCACCATAAGGAGTGAAAATAAGCCCACAGACAGAAGAAGAAAACTGAAGAAGTAGCTCTGTCTCCTAGTTATGTGGCCGCTGGAGATCGGGTTTCTCTCCCTCTTTTCAACGTCGTGATAATCATCTTCGGCATCCTCCACATCGTTGAACACGTAACCGAAGGCGGTGAGACAGAGGTTGGCGAAGAAGACTATCATGGTCTTATGCGAGAAAAGATTCGCTGGAGAGATCAAGTAAACCAAAGGGAAAATCAAGAACAGCACATGTACGTAGTCGCCTAATCTGGTGAACCTGAAAAACACTCCAGCTTTATACATTAACCCCTATAATGCAAGACTTGTATTAAATTTTTTATATGTGCGTGAATGAGACACCCTGTACCCCTATTCGTATTCCTGCTTGGCGTATGTGTCATCGGTGGGCTTCTCGTTCAGCACCATGGTGACGAAGTCGTTCCTCGTGATCTGGTAGATGTACTTCCTCAGGCTCATCTTCTTGATCCTCCGGATCGAATAGTAGACCTTCATCCTGTTGTCCAGGACCATCTTCCCCTTGGGCTTCAGCCTCTTGTAGATCTCCACGTCATCCGAATAGGGCAGGTCCTGGTATCCCCCGATCTCGAGGAAGGCGTCGCGGTCGAACGCAGAGTTGGCCCCGCAGAGGTGGTAGTACCCCGTCAAGGCGAACACCGACAGGAGGTGGTTGGAGACCCAGAATAGCAGCCTGTAGAGGTAGGCCTCGTACTTGCCCAGTGCCTCGACGTCGAAGGGGTCGAGAAAACCCGTCACGGCGATCATGTTCTCATCCTCGAAGTGCTCCAATACTACCTCCAGCCACTCGCTGTAGGGGACACAGTCCGCGTCTGTGGTGACTATGACGTCGCCGCTGGCGATCCTCACTCCGTCGTTCCTGGCCCCGCCCACACCCTTGCTTACCTGCTGGATCACATTGTCCGCATACTTTTGGGCGATCTCGACGGTCTTGTCCGTGCTCTGCCCGTCCACAACGATCACCTCAAAGTCCTCCCGGGGGATGGTCTGTTCGTTCAGGGCACTAAGGCATCTCCCGATGTTCTTCTCCTCGTTGTAGGTGGGGATGACGACGGATATCATTAGGCTCCACTGACCGATGATGCAGCGTTCCTACCGCTTAATATAGCTTTATCCATGTTGAAGTATTCCCACTCCCCGAACCTGCCGACGGGTATGATGCCGTTGCCATCCAGGTAGTCGTGGATGACCCCCACGTTCTTCCTGTGATCGAGATCGTATATCACGTAGGCGTACTTGAAGGCGGAGGTATCGCAGACCTCGATCACGTCCCTCTCCGTGATGATGCCGGTCTTCTTCAGGTCCTCGACCACCCTATCCCGGATCCTCTCCGGGTCCACGCCGGCCTCCCTGTGGGTCACCTCGACTAGGATGCTGCTCCTCCCTTCGGGCGTGGTATGCTCGGAGAAGTTCATGGGGAAGCTCATGCGGTTGAAGATGAACTCCTCCTCCGGGAAGTAGAGCCAGTGCTTGTCGATGATCCCGGGCCTCTTCACACCTATGTTCACGCACACGAGGGAGTTGTAGACCAGAGAGCCGGCCGCCTTGACGACCTCCTCGGGGGGGTCGTGCAGGATGCCAACCAGATCCGGTAATGGTATCGATGATATGATCTTCTCCGAGGCGGCCTCCCTGATCTTCCCTTCTTTCCTGAACTTGACCCTGACCTCGGCCCCAGATGGCCTGATCTCGACCACCTCCGAGCCGGTGGAGACGTTGAGACCCCTGGACATCTGGTCTGCCAGGGCGCCGATGCCGCCGCGCATGGGATACATGAACTCCGCGTTTGGCCCGTAGTCCTTACTGAGGGTCCCCGCCGCCCCCTTCTTCATCTCCTCGACGCTGGGAGACGGCACCCTCCCCCTGATCCAGTCGATGTTCATCCTGGAGAGATCGTACTTCCAGATCTTCCGGTTGTACGGGACCATGTAGTGCTTCGCGATGCCATCCCCGAAAGTTGCGTAGATCCACTCCTCGAAGTTCTCGGGCTCGAAGGTTTTCCTGTTCACCACGCCCTCGATGCATTCCTGGATGATGGCCTCCGGCAGCGTGCTGAGGTTGGCCTCGAAGGGATACTTGACATAAGCTCCTCCGAGGTAGATGTAAGCCCATCTCAGATGTCTGCACAGGTTCCCCTTCAGCAGATCTTCATACAGCGTCCTGACGTAGTCGTCTCTCGAGAACAGGATGTGGGGGGCGTAGTCGAACACGTATCCTTCGATGTCGACGCTCTTGCACAGCCCGCCGACCCTGCTGTCCTTTTCGAGGATCACGTGTTCGCCGTTCAGGTGGTACGCCGCGCTCAGCCCGGCGAGCCCCGCCCCGAGTATGGGTATCATTATTGTTACGATTACTCCGGAATGCGCTGCCTAATGAATCATTTGATACCCATCCGTTTTTTTTTACGACGGATGAATCGTGCATGACAAGTGCTATTGACCAAATAGGATTCAAGCAGAGCCTCCTCCGGATCCAAGAACCCACAGTGTCCGGATCGCCTCATGATCTTCGAGAGCCAGCTCTGCTCGATCCATCACTCAATACTTGTCCCATTTCCTCATCCTGTAGCCCAAGATGACGGACATGACCGAGGTCATGAGGGCCGAGACCGCCTCGGGGATGGCAACCCCGTCCCACTCCAGGGCCCAGATGAGGGCGGCCACGATCCCGGCGGCTACGGAGAGATACCCCAGATCCTTCATCCCGCTCCTGATCATGTAGGCGGAGAGGACGAACATCGAGACTGGGAGGGCGACGAAGAAGGCCACCGAGAAGATGATGTGGTGGGGCTTCACGGTCTCCGGGAAGACGCCTATGCCGAAGAGGAAGACGGCGGCAAGGAAGAGGGCCCCCGAGCCAGTCCTCCCAACAGTGTTCCCCTCGGTGAGCTCCCAGACCCCGATGGAGAAGGCCATCATGCAGAGGGCGGTGGCCATGAGCCCCCCGTTGAAGATGGTGGCTGTGAGACCGCTGACGCCGAGGTCGCTCAGAGCGTTCCCCGTCCAG
>JAUWBQ010000067.1 GCA_030601645.1 Candidatus Bathyarchaeota archaeon
TGGGGGATGCTCTGGTGGGGCCTCGTCATCGGAGCGAACCTGGGGGGGTGTATGACCCCGATCGGCTCCCCGAGCAGCATCATCGCCATTGGGGTCTCTGAGCAGGAGGGTTATCCAATATCCTTCAAAATGTTCCTTAAGTTGGGCGTCGGCCTCACCCTGCTGTACTTCGTGATATCGACGGCATACCTCTACGTCAGGTTCAGCGTCCTGGCGGTTTAGAGGCAACGTTCCAATAAAGGGAATCTTCCCCCCTTTTCCGCTCCTTTTTTCATTGAAAGGGGCTACGTTGGCCTCTCACCACGTTACCCCTAGATCCGGTTTTTTTTGGGGGATAATCCACATTTATACTTGGTATTCATTGATTCGGTCCTTTGTTGTATGGTTTTACGCAAAACATGGTTTTTAGAGCCTATAATACTTAAAACAAAAGATTAAAATCACATCTCATAGGAAAAGGAAAGATGTCAAGCGCCTTCAGCCAATTCGACGCCGTCTTCAACATCCTGATAATCGTCACAATTATCACCCTGGCTGCCAGGCGCTTCCGTTTCCCTTCCACCATAGCCCTGATATTCGCCGGCCTCGCCTCCACCTTCACGACCCACTTCCCCCTCCCAAACCTCGGCCCTGACGTCTTCATATCCGTGCTGCTCCCGCCCATACTGTTCCAGGAGACCCTGCACCTCGACATCGACGGCCTCATCGACGACTCGGACACCATCCTCAGCTACGCCTTGGCCGGCACCCTGTTCATGATGGTGGCAGTAGCCCTGTTCGCCTACTTCGTCTCCGGCTTCAGCGTGGCCGAGGCATTCCTCCTAGGGATCATCATCGCCCCCACCGACCCTGTCGCCGTGATCGGGACCTTCCGCAGCCTCGGGGTCATCAAGAGGTTCCAACTCCTGGTGGCGGGGGAGTCCCTCTTCAACGACGGCATTGCCATCGTGATCTACACCATCCTGGTCTCCATCGTCATCGAAGGCACCGTCAGCGCGTCGGACGTCCTCAGGATGAGCTTCGTCTCCGTGGTCGGAGGTATATTACTGGGCATCGCGAGCGGGTACGTGGCCCACCTCCTGTTGTGCTGGACGGACGACAAGTTCGGGGAGGTCCTCCTCTCGTTCATCTCCGCGTTCGGCGTCTTCCGTCTGGCTGAGGAGCTGGGGGCCAGCGGGGTCATCGCCACGGTGCTGACGGGGCTCATCATCAACTACAGGACCCGGAACTACGGGGGCCTGGATGTCGAGTCGAGGGAGACTCTGGCCACCCTGTGGGATTTCGTCGGCTTCACCGCCTCGAGCGTTGCCTTCATATTTATCGGGATGAACCTGGACCCCTCCATCATGGTGAAGTACTTGGGGCCGGTGGTGGGCCTCACCTTCTTCGTCCTCTTCGCGAGGTACCTGATGGTGGAGGTCATCGCAGAGGCGATGGGCAGAATCAGCGGCAAACGGATACCCCGGAACTGGAAGCTGGGCATATTCTGGTCCGGGCTCAGGGGAGCCGTATCCGTGGTCCTCGTCCTGGGCGTCGGAAGCCTCTCCCTCCCCAACGCGGAGGGCATGACCGCACTCACCTTCGGCGTCGTCCTCGCCTCCAACCTGATCCAGGGCCTCACCATGTCCCAGGCCGTGCAACGCCTAGGTCTCTCGACAGGGGAACCCCCACCGAGCGAAAGAGAAGGGGCGGAAGGGCCGCAGGAGACTCCCAAAGAGGCGATTCACTCTCCCCCCGATAAGTCATGAGCCCTCGATGTCGAGATGTTACCGCTACGGGAATCTTTTTCTCCTGAAGCGTCATTATTTATTGATATGTCTGATCCAGATGACAAGAAGATCCTCGACGAGCTGAAGGCGCAGCAGGAGAGGCTGAAGCACGCCTTCAACGGCCTCCAGAAATCCGTGGACGATATCCTCTGGTTTCACCGGCTGGGGGACGTCGCCGTCATCGACAAGGTCAGGATGACCGGCCCGCCCCCCAGGAACATCCCCAACCCCACGGCGCAGGGGGCGGGGAACCCCGTGGTCTTCTGGTCCTACACCTTCATACCGAGGAATCTCGATGAGGGTGGCAAACATCCCCTGATCGTCTTCCCCCACGGGGGCGTCCACTCGAACATGGGCTCCTCTTACGCCCACATCATCGGGGAATTGATCCGGCAGGGATACCTGGTCGTCGCCCCCGAGTACCGGGGCAGCACCGGCTACGGAGAGCGCTTCTACAAGCTCGTCGACTACGGGGGTTTGGAGGTGGAGGACACCTACGCCTCCAGGAACTGGATGGTGGAGAACTGTGGCCTCGTGGACCCCGAGCGGGTCGGGATCATGGGCTGGAGCCACGGGGGGCTGCACGCCCTGATGAACGTCTTCTCCCACCCCGAGGATTATCAGGCGGCCTTCGCCGGCGTCCCAGTGAGCGACCTCGTCGCCAGGATGGGGTACAAGACCCAGCGCTACAGGGACCTCTACTCCGTGGATTATCACATCGGGAAGACAGCTTACGAGGACGTGGACGAGTACAGGCGCCGTTCCCCCGCTTGGAACGCCGAGAAGCTGCGGACCCCCTTACTGATCCACACGAACACCATCGACGAGGACGTGAATGTCCTGGAGGCGGAGCACCTCATAAAGTCCCTGAAGGCGGCGGGCAAGGACTTCGAGTACAAGATATTCGAGGAGGCTCCGGGCGGCCACTTCTTCGACAGGCTGGACACCAAATTGGCGAAGGAAGCCAGGGCAGAGATCTACAGCTTCCTAGCTAAATACCTTCATCCGCCGAATCCCTAGGAAAGTCTACGATTAGATCGCTCCACTTTTTTCCCGAGTTCACACCATCACTAGTTCCATGAAAAAAGGCTTGGATACTTAGAACATGGGGGGCGTGAAGGTATCAAATATCAGGAGGGACTTCTCGACGGCGAAGGTACTGTGCTGCTTCCCCCGGCTGACGGCCACGAAGGTGCCTGGCGTGAGGGGGAACTCTCCCGTTCCCTCGATCCACATCGTGGCCTCCCCCTCGAGGACGTAGATCAGGTCGTCCTGCTCGGTGTGTACGTGCTCCTCTATCTCCGACCCCACTGGGCAGCGTACGATGATGCATGTGGCTTCGGCGTCGTCCTCCTTCTGGGAGAGGAGGATCTTCATCCTCACGCCCTTCAGGAAGGGGTGGGGCTCCTCCGGTATGTCCCGGATGTGCCTTGCTCTGTCCATACCCTCTCCTCTGCGCCCATGATTTTCTGTTTTTTGTTCTGGGCTGCGTCCAGTCCTAGATGCCTTTTTGTATGTTGAGGGTCAGATTGTCGTTTATCAAATCTCTAGTAGGGTCGTTTGATAGCCGATGGTCGTTGATGATCTGCGGAGCTTCCTTTCGAGGCAGGGCCACAGCTTCAGGCTCGTTCTCCTCAAGCGTGTTGGATACTCCCTCTTCAACAACCTGATAATCAACTACGTCAACGTCTACATCCGCCTCCTCGGGGCCAACTTCGTCCAGCTGGGGTTCATAGGCTCCATCAGCGGGCTGGTGAACGCCCTGATCTCCTATCCCTTCGGAAGGATCATCGACAGGTACAGCTCGAGGAAGATAATGATCGTCACCCTCTTCGCCCAGGCTCTAGTCCCTCTGACCTACTTCTTCGCGAGGGACTGGGTGTGGATAGCTTTGGCCACAGCCCTATCCACCCTCGCCTTATTCTGCTCAAGGGGCGTGGAGAACGTGATCATCGCTAACTCCCTGAGAGATGAGGACAGGGCTACGGGGTTCACCTCCATAACGGCCCTCTCAATGGTCCCCAACATCATCATACCCCTTGCGGCCGGTGTCATCCTGACCCAGCTGGGAGGTCTCGCAGTGGAGAACATCAACGTCCTCTTCCTCTTAGAGTTCGCCGGCCTCGCCCTGATATCCGTCTTCGTGAGCGTCAGACTACGGGAGACCCAGATCCTCAGTAAGGGTTTGGGCCAGTCCTTCATAGGGGAGATCCGCTCGGTGTTATCGGGCAGCCCCTACCTCAAGAGGTGGCTGATAATCGACACGATGAGCGCCTCCTCCTTCGCTGTCATGGCCCGTTACATCATGGTCTACGCTACGGAGGAGCAGGGGGCAAGCCCCATGATAATCGGCGCCATGGGAGCTGCCACGGCCCTGGTCGGCATAGTGTCATCTATCCCCCTGGGGCATCTGGCCGACAGGATTGGGAGGATTAAGACGATACTCCTCCTGAGGCCCCTGTTCCACGCCTCCACCCTGATACTTCTGTACGCCCCAGATCCTTGGCTGATTGTCATTGGATGGGCCCTCCGGGGTGTCTTCTACCCCAGCCTGAGCATATTGGCCACGTACAGGAACGAGCTCGTGGACCCCTCTGAGAGGGGGAGGTGGATGGGCGTCCGGGAGCTCTTGAGGGGGGTATTCCGAATTCCAGCTCCCTTGCTGGGGGGGCTCCTCTACACCCACGTCTCCCCCCAGGCTCCCTTCCTCTTCCACATGTTGGTCGACGTCTTCCTCCGAATCCCTCTCCTCCTCACCATGCCAAGTACCCTTAAGACCACGGGAGGAGCAGATGCGGAGAGCTGATGCTCCCCTAACCGAGGTCCTGCGTCCGGGAGTAATCCGCCGGTGGGCTATTCGACCAGACACGTGCAAGCGATTTATAACAAGTGTTGTACGGTAATGGTCTTGAAGGTGAGCCTCATGCTGACGCCCGAGCTGGTCCGCGAACTCCCCAAGAGCGATCTGCACGTCCACCTGGACGGATCGCTCCGGGTGGAGTCCCTCATCGAGATGGCGCAGGAGCGAGGGGTGAGACTCCCGGCGGAGACGAAGGAGGGGCTGCGGAAGACGATCTTCAAAGAGCGCTACAGCAACCTCGAGGAGTACCTCCAGGGCTTCTCCTACACGACGGCGGTCCTCCAGGACCCGGAAGCCCTTGAGCGGGCGGCCTACGAGCTGTGCCGGGACTGCCAGGAGGAGGGGGTCCGCTACATCGAGATCCGCTTCGCGCCCCAGCTACACACCGGGGGATCCTGCACAATCCTGTCGGCGCTCTCGGCGGTGGCGAAGGGGATAGAGCGAGCCGAGGAAGACTACAACGACCGCCCCGAGGTGAAGGACGGCTGTGAACCTCCATTTCGGGCGGGGATCATCGTCACGGCCCTGCGCTTCTTCTCGTCCAAGTTCTCTCACACATACGAGGACATGTTCAACGCCTTCGACCTGCCTGAGGACAAGATCTTCGGCCTGGCGAGCGAGTCGCTGGTACACGCCAGCATCCGAGCCCGCGACATGCACGGTCTGCCTGTGGTGGGGGTCGACCTCGCGGGGCAGGAGGAGGGCTACCCCGCCGAGGATCACGCCCAGGCCTATCAGCTGGCCCACGAGGCGTTCCTGGGGAAGACGGTCCACGCCGGGGAGGACTACGGCCCCGAGTCCATCTTCCAGGCCATCACAGAGTGCTACGCCGACCGCATCGGCCATGGCACCTCCCTCTTCAACGCCGACCAGATCCGCGACCCCCTGATACAGGATAGGCAGGCCTACGTCGACAGGCTGGTGCAGTACATCGCAGACAGGCGCATCACAGTCGAGGTGTGCCTTACATCGAACCTCCAGACGATGCCGACGCTCAGGTCGCTCCAGGATCACCCGTTCAAGAAGATGTTCGATGCGCGTTTTTCGGCCACCCTGTGCACGGACAACCGGCTGATCTCGGGCACCACCGTCAGTCGAGAGGTGGAACTCGCGGTGAAAACATTCGACCTCGGGCCGAAGGAACTCGGAGATCTTCTGATCTACGGCTTCAAGCGATCCTTCTTCCCCGGACCGTACTTGGAGAAAAGGGATTACGTCCGCAGGGTGATAGACTACCGAGACGAGGTGCTCACCCGACACGGGTTGAAGATAAAGCCCTACGGGAGCCTAGCCTTCTGACAGATCGTCCTCCTACAATCAGATTGAACCTCCGTGTCCGTCGATCTGATCCTTCCATTAAATCATGATCAGACTATGCACGCGTTGATGGTCTAACCACGATTGTTTACGCCCGCTCGCAAGATGTTCCTTCATCGGATTCACGAAAGTTTGAAATCGGTGGCGGAGATGGATCCATCATGGCAGACGAATTATCTAACATGACTTGGTGGGAGGCCCAGGAGAAGTTTGAGGAGTCGCGGTTGGCCATCGTCCCCGTGGGCTCTGTGGAGCAGCACGGCCTCCACCTCGGCTTGGGAGCCGACTGGATCCAGGCCTGGGCCATCGCGAAGAGGGTCTCGGAGAAGAGCGGCGCCCTCCTGTTACCTGTTCAGCCCTACGGGGTCTCGGGTCACCACAAGGAGTTCCCTGGGGTCATCACCCTGGAGTCCACCACCCTCCAGCGGGTGATCTACGAGATCCTCGGGAGCCTCGACAGGTACGGCGTCGACCGGGTGGTCTTCATGAACGGCCACGGGGGCAACCTCGGCGCTTTAACGGGGGCTGCGAAGAAAGCCCGGGACGACTTTGGCATGCTCTGTGCCGTCGTCCAATGGTGGGACATCTTGGATAAGAAATCGATCCACGGCCACCCCGCCGAGGAGCACGCGGGCTACGCCGAGACCGCTTTCATGCTCGCGTCGAGGCCCGAGGCGGTGAAGCTGGAGTACGCAGTCCTGACGCCCACGAGGCAGGTGGACGAGGAGATCCAGCTGGTGAGGGCCGGCTTGGCGAGGTTCAAAGATGGTGTCGTCAGGATCCCTCTGAGCACGGCGGATGTCTCTTCTACGGGCTCCATGACCGAGGCCCATCCCGACGATGTCCCAGGGACTAAGGACTACTCGATGATAACCAGGGAGTACGCCGAAGGGCTGATGGAGGAGGTCGTCGACTGGATGTGCGAGTTCGTCGCCAGGTTCGAGAAGCTCCAGATCCCGCCAAGGAGTGCATCCAAGGAAGAGGCGATGAAAGAGCTGGAGTAACCTCAGCCCAACCAGTGACGCGCGACCTCTTCGGCCGTCGCGAACCAGATGTCCGGATGCTTCTCGATGTAGTTGAGCAGCCTGTCCATGAGCATCATGTTCCCGGGCTTCCCTATGATCTGGGGATGGAACATCGTCGTGTAGCAGAGCCCATACTTATAGTATCCGTCGAAGGCGTTGGTCCAGATCTCGTAGCCTGTCTCCGGGCTCAGCATCCTGGCGTGGTACGGGGCCATACCCGGGTAGTCGGCGAAGAGGTGGAAGTCGTCCATCTCGTAGTACGAGGGCACGACGACGAGGCCGTTTTCAAGCTGATAGGGCAGATCGCTACCCCTCATGCTGGAGTCGTAGATGAACCCGTTCTCCCAGAGGATGTCGAGGGTGTTGGGCGACAGCTCCCCGCCGGCGGTCCTGTTCCCCACGGGCCTCACCCCCGCGGCGTCTTCGATGGCCTCGACGCACATCATGAGCCTCCTCTCCTCTTCCTCCTTAGGCACATCAGCAATGTTCTCGTGCTTCCAGCCGTGGGTGGCCAGCTCGTGGCCCCTGGAGTAGATCTCCTCGACGACATCGGGGTGGTTCTTCGCGTTCATCCCGACGACGAAGAACGTGGTCTTCACCTCATGCTCGTCGAATAGGTCCAGCATCCTGGGAATCACCCGGGCGTTCCAGACGTACTCCCCCTGGGAGTATCGCCTGGGCATCTCCACCACCTCGGGGTTGTTACCCATGAAGACCCACTCGGCATCGAGATCGAAGGTCAGGCAGACGCAGCATCTTGCGCCATCCGGCCAAAGACTGTCTCCCATGAAGTCTCCTCCTTTCATTTTCTGCTCATGTCGAATCCATACAAAACACTTCCCTTTATGATCGGCTCGAAAAAGGAGCCGAAAACAGCCAGTTTCATCCTTGGGAAGCTTTTTATTGGGATATCTATACTTGCATAAAGTCGAGATCGAGCAAGTCCATGCTTTGTGCGTGTTGCTAAGGCCGGAGATGGTGATGATTTTTGGTTGGCGGCGAGAACTTCGTGGAGAGCTTCCTCCTCCTCATCTCCGCCACCCTCTTCCTCAGCTACATCAGCAACTTGTTCTACACGAAAACCAGGATCCCGGACATCGTCTGGCTCCTCTCCTTCGGCTACCTCCTGGGCCCGGTGCTCAACTTCTTCGACTTTGAAATTTTCGAAAAACTTTTCCCCATGCTGATCATGGTGACCGTCTCCATATTCTCATTCGACACGGGGATAAACGTCGACATCTCCACGGTGATGAGAAGCGTGATCAAGGCCCTAACCCTGACCGTCGTCACATTCATCGCGGTCACTGCCGTCGTGGGCTTCTCCCTCAGCTTCCTGTTGCCCGACATGTTCAGCCTGTTGGAGGGGATGCTACTGGGAGCGATGGTGGGTGGCCTC
>JAUWBQ010000081.1 GCA_030601645.1 Candidatus Bathyarchaeota archaeon
TACATCATGGGAAGCGTGGAATCCTCCCTCAGAAAGCACGTGTATCTCTTGTGTTTGAGAGCCTCGTAGAAGATCTCCACGGCATAATCAGTGGTTCCACCGCCGGGAGGTGTTTTATAGCTTATTATCCCCGGATACCGCACCCCCCTCACGTCCAACCCGAACCTCTCGAAATAATAGTTGCACAACAGTTCTCCCGCCACCTTGGTGAGGCCGTACATCGTACGAGGCTTGAGCACGGTCTCTTGAGGGGTGTTCTCCCTCGGCGTCTCCGGTCCGAAAGCGGCGATCGAGCTGGGAACGAACACCCTGAACATATCTTTCTCTCGGGCAGCCTCAAGCACGTGATATGTACCATTCATGTTCACGTCCCATGCCAGCCACGGGTTCTTCTCGCCTGCAACTGACAGAATGGCCGCCATATGGTATATGGTGTCGATGTCGTAGTTTTCGACGACTCTATCAATCGAGCTCCTATCGGTCACATTCACATTCTCATTTGGCCCATCCAAGAGCTCCCCGGTGGGAGGTCTTCTGTGGACGCCGACGACGACGTTCTCATTGCCATGCCTCGAGCGTAGAGCAGGGACAAGCTCCGAGCCAATCTGACCTGTGGCTCCAGTCACAAGGATCTTCTTCTTCTCTTTCTTGGTCATTTCAATCATTAATTTTACAAATAAATGTGATATAACAATGTCGCCCAAATAACGAAAAAGGTTATAGATGCAATCCCTAGGGTTATTTCAAAGGTGTATCCGAATGAGAAATCCCACTAAATTCTTGAAAGACGAATACGATGAACTCGTAGAGAAGTCGCTCGATTGGCGACTGAAGACCATCAGCGGTCCAAGCGAACCGGTCTCAAACGTCGACGGTCGAGACGTCATAGTTCTGTGTTCGAATAATTACCTGAACCTCACAACCCATCCAAAGCTAAAGGAAGCGGCCCTCAAGGCGATTGAAACCCACGGAGTCGGTTCAGGCGCCGTCAGAGCCATCTCAGGCACGATGGATCTGCACATGGAACTCGAGGAGCGTCTCGCCAGGTTCAAGGGTGCTGAGGCTTCTCTAACGTATCCGACCGGATTCATGGCGAACTCTGGGTTGATCCCGCAGCTTGCAGGAAAAGGAGATCTGATCGTGAGCGACGAGCTCAACCATGGGAGCATCATCGACGGCGTCCGCCTCACGAGAACCGACCGGGCTATATACAAGCACAACGACATGGAAGACCTGTCCAGAGTCCTGGACGAGGCGGAGAAGCACGACCCGGAGTATCGGAGGATCTTGATAATCACGGACGGGGTCTTCTCCATGGACGGGGACCTTGCCCCCCTTGACGAGGTGGCGAAACTCGGAGGGGAACACGGCGCCATGGTCTACGTGGACGATGCCCACGGCGAAGGAGTCCTCGGAGAGGGAGGACGCGGAATAGTCTCCCACTTCAACCTGGATCACAAGAAAGTCCAGGTGGAGATGGGGACCTTCAGCAAGGCCTACGGGACCGTCGGCGGGCACGTCTCGGGCTCGCTGGATCTCGTAAAGTTCGCATGGAACAAGAGCCGGACGTGGCTCCTGAGCTCCTCCCACCCCCCGTCGGTGGTGGCGGCCACCATAGCATCCATCGACGTCCTCGAGTCAGAGCCCCAGCACGTCCAGAACCTCTGGAAGAACACCGAATACTTCAAGAAGGCCGTGGATGACCTCGGGTTCAACACGGGAAAATCCCAGACCCCCATAATACCGGTCATCGTAGGCGAGAGCAGCAAGGCCAAGGCCCTGAGCGACAAACTATACGAGAAGGGGATATTCGTGGTACCGATCGTCTTCCCGATGGTGGCCCGGGACCTCGCGAGGATACGGGTCCAGACGAGTGCGAAGCTAACCACGGAGCAGCTTGACACTGTCATCGAAGCCATAGAAGAGATCGGTAAACAGCTGAAAATAATATGATATTGGGCGTCTGAAAGACTACCCTAAATGAGCCCAAAATGGATGGGCCACTCACCATTTTTTACATCTGAGGTTGAGGCCCACCGCAATGGTGGATGCAGTAAGTACAAACACATAAAACCAGAACATTTTATCCGCCTCGTTTTCCCTACATTGGTTTCATGGGGATGACGAGCTCGGCGTACTGCTCCAAGAATGTGTTGCCCCGGTTCGTAGTGGTGTAAAGCCTGCTTTCCTGGGCATTCGACAGCATCCCGGTGTCTATCAACCTGCTCAGGTATTTCTTAACTATCTTGAAGTTAAGGTTGGCTTGATACACGATCTGGGTCTTCTTGGCCCCAGCCTTGGCCACTTGGAGGATATCCGCACATATATCCAGGTCGTTCCTTCTCATCCAATCCGCTCCTTTCAAGTCTATTAAGGAATTTAATTCAGATATAAGGCTTCTCTAACAAATTAAGGAACATTTTCCTCTAATTAAGTAAAATGGGCTTGTTTTATCCAATATCAGCAAGCACTTCCCAAAAATAGATGGCGTTTCCATTTATGGGAAAAGCATAGGCTAAGGACGCCACAATCGCATTCACAACCCTGCATACCCCTTGGATTAGGCTCATTTTAGCAGCCAAACCATCATTTTGTCCCACCAACGTGGGACAAAAACGCGGAAGGCGAGCTGGATCGTGCTAATATTGAATAATGATGACGTTCACGGATCTCTGTAGTCATCCAAGAATTCCTTGAACCTGGAGAGGCCCTCCTTAAGGGTTTCAGCGTCGCCTCCCCACCCAATCCTCAGGAAACCTTCCATCCCGAAGCACGTCCCCGGCACGAGCAGGACATCTTTCTCCTCCATCAGGCGGAGGCAGAGCTCGACCGAGGTGATGCCCAACCCATGCTTCAGAAACGCCACGGTGCTCGCCCTTGGAGGGACCCACTCGATCAGGGGCTCACCATCGACCCAGTCAGAGAGGATCTCGAAGTTTGTCTTTACGATCCCCCGATTCCTCTCGTAGATCCGGTGAACGTTCTCCATCGCGAGGGTCGCCATGGCGTCGGCGATCATCCCGTTGCTGATGGTGGTGTAATCCCTGCGGAGCTCGCATTCCTCGATGATGGCTCTTTCCGCGGCTATCCAGCCGAGCCTGAGGCCCGTGAGGGAGAAGGGCTTGGAGAACGAGCCCGTAGCCACTCCCTTTTCATACAGCTCGACCACAGACGAAACGGAGTCCCCGGGGTCGACGTAGATGCCCCGATACGACTCGTCGCTCAGCAGGTATGCTCCAGCTTCCTCGGCGATCTCACAGATCTCCTTGAGCCGTTCATCCTGGATCAGGCTGCCAGTCGGGTTGTTAGGGTTGTTTATGACGATGAGCCTCGTCTTCTCGTCGACCAAGTCCCTGAGCTCGTCGGTGTCGGGGAGCCAACCGTCTTCCATGTGGAGATTGAGGAGCTTCACCTCCGCTCCGAAGGATCTCGCCACGCTGTAGAGCTGCTGGTACGTCGGGAAGATCGATACGACCGTGTCTCCGGGCTCAACGAGGCTGTAGAGGACCAGGAAATTGGCGCCTATCGCGCCTCCGGCGACCAGTATGTTCTCGGGCGCCAGACCCTTGTAGAGGTTGGCTATCCCTCTCCGGAGACCGATGGACCCCGGAATGTAGCCATAGGTGAGCTGGGTGTCCCACATTTCCTGGAAAAAGTTCTCGCGCCCCATCAGGGTGAGGAACTCGCCCACCGTGAACGGGTCCACGCAAGTCTCCGAGCAGTTTATCTCGACATCATGCTCGTACTTGTTGAGCCATTTCTCGACGTGAAAAGTTTCTATCCTCATAGAGATGACCTTTGATCCATCATCGGCGCTCCCCTTTTATCACGTTTCTGACCCGTGAAAGTTCACTGGGGTTGACGCATCTACTCCTCGAAGAACTCGGTGAGGGCTCTACCCTTTTTCCGTTTGAGGACTTCGGCGCATCTCTGGGGGGATAAGGCCTTGAACTCCAGATCCAGGGAAGCCAGGAGCCTCTGCGCGCCCTTCGCCAACTCTGGGGCCACCAGTATACCCCTAATTTTCCTGTTGTCGTCCGCGTAGTAAACGTCAATGTATTTCTTGAGCTGGAGCACGGCATCGCTGGTGGCTGCGTTCCTCTTTATCTCCACCAATGTGAGCACGTTGTCCCTGTCCACCCCGAGGATGTCGATGAATCCCGGCTCCACGTGCTTTTCAGACGTAATGGGCCTGAACCCCTCCTCGAGGAGGGAGGGCTGAGCGAGTATGGCCTCCTGCATGTCCTTCTCGCTGGCGTGGAGATGGAACTCCCCCGTGTCCTTGAGATCCATGACGGCGACAAGCAGTATTCTGTCGAACCTGACCTCGAGGGTCTCGTTCTCCTTTCTCCGGAAAGCCCTGACGTACAGGTGCCCGTCTTCCAGCCTGGTCCTGAAGAGGGATCCCGGAGGCTGCCAGTTTACAGGAGCGTAATCCCGGGGCCTGTGGATGAGAGCGGAACCGTCGGGTTTCATGATGAAAACTCTCTCCCCCGGTTCAAGTTTTGAGCTCGCCCTCCCTTCATAGTCAACGCTGCAGTTCCCGACGACGATGACCGTCCTGTGTCTCCAAGTCCCCGCCTTGATGGCCTGGTATGCATCGTCGAGGGTCGGGTTCTCCAAGACGCTCTTGGATATTTTCTCGCCCAGACTCAAACCTTAGGTTCCTCGGAGTAAGAACGGGGTCTTGTTACTTATAGAGGTTCGTCGTCGCACAGGAATTCTAGGTTGAATGGGATTATGATTTCATAATACATAATCGCTATATATATCACTGCTCTATCTCCCGAACTGAAAAATAGGGGAACCCTTAATGGACATCCTGATACGGGGGTTGTGCGAACAATATATCGACTGCAAACTTGAAGAGAGCGAGATCCAGGAAGTGAGGGATCTCTTCAACAACCTCGACATCCCCCTATCGAAAAACGACATGGTGCTCGGATATTTCTTAGGGGCCGCAAACTCTCAACTTAAAAACCTCAGTATGACGGTCTACAATCGAGCTCCCGAGCCAAATGAGCTGGAATCCTATCAGAGGATCCTTGTGAGGCGGTTTCCAGAGATAATGGCGAAGATCAATAGCCAGATCCCTGATGATGAAGAAGAATCTGATGTCGTAACTCTTGATGATGGGAAAAACTCCCAAGGCGAACAGCAACCGATCGTTACCGAGGCGGAGTCCGAGGCTGAGGAGACTATCGTCTCTGAGATCGAGCTGAACCCAGTTGCCACCATCGACGATTCTGTGGCCCCAGCGGAGAGCATGAAGTTCAGCTTCCAGTCGCGAACCAATAATAAACCGGTCACCACCGTCCTCGGGATTCCCGTCAAAAAATGATTAATGATCCATTCTTGTAGAAAAAAGCAGCAAATAGGGGGAAACTGGATCAGCCGACGGAGGTAACCACGTTGATCCAGGGGGCGTTCATCTTCTCATCGTACACAGTCAGATGCTCTACAGCCCCGGATAGGACGAAGACGCCGTGACCCGGGAACATTCTCCCAGGATTCAGGTTCAGCATCTTCTTGATCGACTTCTTCCAATCCGTCAATGAAAAGCCTGGGCCGTTTATGAAGCCGAGCTTCCCCTGAGCCGACGCGGTGTCGCCTGGGAATATACTCGTGACCCCTTCTTCCCGCATAACCATGGTGATGCCCCCCGGGGTGTGTCCTGGGGTGTGGACGATCTCGAACTCGACATCGCCGAGTCGTATCTTCTCTCCTCCCCTCAACGCAACGTCGACCTTGGAAGGCTCGAAGCTCAGCCCGTTCTCCAGCCCCATCTGGTAGAGCGTGAGTTCTCCCAGGTTCTCTATCTCCTCCTTCTCGGCTTCGTGGGCCGCTATCTCGCATCCCGTCGCGTCCTTGATGGCCTTGTTGCCGCCGATGTGATCATAATGGCAGTGGGTTATGAACGCGACTTCGAGGGTTTCAGGGTCAAAGCCCATCTTCCTCATGTTATCCATGACCCTCGGTATGCCGTTGCCGCCGCCGGTGTCGATCAGAGCCAGGCTGCCGCTGCAGTCTACGAGGTACATGTTGCAGTCTCCTGTTGCGGAATACCCGTAGGCGCCCCCTCCGATGAGATAAACCCTTTCGGTGAGTTTCAAACAATACACCCGGTTAGTTACTACGTTGAGGGATTATTAGTGGATCTATCTAACATCGTAGAAAGCGCTTGTCGACCCTTCTTTAGGTATGGATGTAGTTATTGGCCAATGGAGTGGTTCGATGGTTCGAAGGTATCCCAAAGTAGACATGAAAATTGCATTTACCATGTATTTCGTATACAAATAACCATGATGTTCGATGGAACTTCGACCATTTTTATCGACGCCTTATAATATATATACCTTCAAGAATAGGGACGGATATTCTGTCCATTGACATAGGGCGAGTCGAGTTTCTTTCTAACGAGGGGTGTTACTCCTGGATCGATCTCTTGAATCTCTCGGCCATGGGGTCATAATATCTCTCGTTGAATTCTTCGAGCTTATCGGGATGTTCTAGTTTGATGTGGAACCGAACGCCGCCAGGGCTTGCCGCCTGCCTTTCGCAGTAGGGGCATTGGAATCGCTCCGTCTGGACGGACATTGTCTCTCTACGTTGTATGGTATATATTACTATTATTTACGGTTTTTGTTGAAATAAACTATAATAAACGCCTCGCAGCTAAATATAATTTTTATACCGCCATTTTCCACAATTATTCCTGATCACCCTTCATCCAAACACCAGTTTCATTCCAAATGGCAGATTCTGTTTTCAATGTCACGAACGAGATATTATGGATCCCGTGTTCATCACTTTAATTTCACTCTGGCAGCAGAACATACTGTTTTTGTCTCATCTTTATGAGACGAAAAAGCGGTTTTCCCTTCCTTTAAGCCGTTCGAAGGCCTCACGTGCATCTTTTTAAGATGTCGGGGTCATTCCTTAAGGGAAGGGGAACCGGTTGTCCGAAAGAGAAGATTCCAAGATCAGCTGGGTAACGTGCCCCGACTGCGGGGCCAAGATAGGCATCGTCCTTTCCGTTGGGAGAACGCCCCCAGGCGTTACTCAGCCTCAGGAAGTTCCGATTATCGTTCAGCAGGCGGGTGGCTTCAGTGAGAGGCTCGCGGCGGCCGGCGTAGACCTCACGCTGGTGAACGTGGACGAGGGCGAGGAGGTCGTGACAGTCAGCCCCAAGAAGTTCCTCGGGGATCTATGGGGGGCCATCAACGACGCAGTCAGGAGCTTGGGCGGTGGATGGATCCGGGACGGCCGGGACAGCCGATGGGAGATCAGAAAGGAAGACATTGAATAAGCGACGTTCTCCTCATTGGGATTGACATTTCTCCGATTCGTGGAGGGCAACCTCCCTCGCCCATACCCCCGTCTCTGGTTTCTCGGAGACCTCGCGAAGGAAGTCCACCCAGTTTATGCCCACTGCATCCTTCCAACGCTTGTATGAAATCTTGAGGTTTTCCAGAGCCGATGAGTGGTAAGGGCAGTATTCCGTGGAAGACTTTTCCCTGCGGCATAGGGCGCATCTATCCGCCATCTTCGCCCTCCCTTTTCTTGCCGGGGCAGTCG
>JAUWBQ010000070.1 GCA_030601645.1 Candidatus Bathyarchaeota archaeon
CTGGGAGCCGACACCGTCGAGATCCTCCACCAGCTCGGATACGACGATGGAGAGATCAAGCAACTGATAAAAGAGGGCGTGGCACACACGAGCGATGCCTGAGATCACTCCGTGCCGAGAAAGAGATTATATGCAGAATACAATCAACTCTCTCATCATGGGCTCGACACTTCCCCACCACACCGACGTCGAGAGGCTCGTCAGGCGCTCCTCGCTGATCTTCCCCGTGAACGTGCAGCGGTTCGTAGAGAAGGCCTACCTGAGGGGGGCGGACTGCATAGTCATGGACCTCGAGGACTCCGTACCCGAGGGCGAGAAGGAGGCGGCGAGGGGCCTGATCAGGGACTACATTCCTGTCGTTGGCAAGGGGGGCGGAGACGTCGCTGTCAGGATCAACCGCCCCATCGACCAGGCGACCGAGGATCTGGAGGCCTCCGTGTGGCCCGGGCTGGCCTGCGTGGCCTTGCCCAAGGTCGAGTCGGCCGAGGAGGTCTGCGCCAGGGACGGGATCATCACCGATCTGGAGAGGAGGAGGGGGATGGAGGCGGGGACCGTGCAGATAGCCGTCGCCGTGGAGACGGCCCTCGGTGTCGTCAGGGCCTTCGAGATCGCCTCCGCCAGCCCGAGGATAGTGACCATCGGGGTCGGCGCCGAGGACCTGACTCAGGAGATGGGAGTCCAGACGACCGGGGAGGGAAGGGAGCTCTGGTACGCCCGATCGAAGGTCCTGACGGACGCCTACGCTGCGGGGGTCCAGCCGATGGGGCTCGTCGGCGTCGAGCCCTTCACGTGGCGGGAGCCCGAAAAGGCCTATGACGCGGCGGTCAACTCTCGGAAGCTGGGCTATAAGGGCGCGCAGTCCATCCATCCGGCGCCGATCCCCTACCTCAACGAGGGATTCTCCATACCGCCGAAGGAAGTGACGCACATGAGAAAGGCTCTGGAGGCCTTCGAGGAGGGGATGAGAAAGGGGACGGCGTCGGTGAGCGTCGACGGTAGGATGATCGACATCGCCTCGGTGGAGAGGTGCAGGAGGGTCCTGACGAGGGCGGACGCCATCGCAGATATGGATGGAAGGAAGAACGAGGCGCTGAAAGACCCCGACTCTCTGGAAGAGAAACTCAGGGCTGCAATCGATGAGATCTAGATCGTGTGGCGTTCAACTGGCGTGTACGCGAGTTTGTAGCCCCGGAGATTCGTACTCCCTTGGTTTATGGCAACGCCTAACAGGCTCGCATTCAAAGAACCCTTAGAAATTAGCTCTCCTGTTTCCCTTCTTTTTCATTCAACGCCAATCGTGTACGCGGAGATGGAGAATATCGGCACCATCTACACAGGGGGTATAAGAATCGCGCAGGGTTTCTCTTTGATTTTCTGCAATCGCACGCGAATAAGCTTGGATTATTTAATTACAGATACCCGTTTGTCACTTTTCCATTTTCTTCCTAATGTTTTCCTTCTCGTTCTCAAGTTCTTCTATACTTTCCTCGACGGATTCACGGAGTTTCATGAGCTTATCCTTGATCCCTTTATTTGAGGCCAAGCGTTCCACCACCTCATTCTTCTTCAATCGCTCTAATCAATTCATCGTACGTGTTTAGCTCACCTGAACGGAGCTCGATTTAGCCTTTTTTCACTGAAAAATCTTCAATATTTACGAAAAGAAGGTCAAATCAGGCTCTTTCAAAAGTAGCAATAACACATACAAATCGCGAAATAAATGTTACGAATAATCCACAAAGCAATAATTAATATATTTTTTACAATTAAGAACCATATAATATGTCAAGAAAATCTTCTGATGATTCAGTGAACGGGTCATTGAAAGAGATAATTAGAGAAATCGACGAGTTGAAGGATCGGTTCAACTCGACAAAGCACGTTCTCGATATGATCCTGAAAGAGGTAGATGATGTCCTCTGGTATCAGAGGGTGGGTTGCGTCGCCCATATCGGCAAGCATCGTTTGACAGGCCCTCCTTCCCAGCATGCGCCGAATCCTTCGGCCCAGGGGGCTGGGAACCCCGTCGTTTTCTACACTTATACTTTTGTCCCTAAGAACGCGGACAAGTCCGAGAAGCTGCCCCTCGTGGTGATGCCTCATCTCGGAATCAGGAGCAACTTCAACTGCAACTACCAGTTCCCCATGGGGAACATCGTCCGTGAGTTCATGGAGCAAGGCTACATCATAGTAGCGCCGGAGTACCGGGGAAGCACCGGATACGGTGAGAAGTTCGTGAAGCTCATCGATTATGGCGGTTTAGAGATCGAAGACACGTTCGCTGCCCGTAATTGGATGGTTGAGAACTACGACCTCGTCGATCCCGATCGGGTCGGGATCGTGGGGTGGAGTCACGGGGGTCTCCACACGCTGATGAATATATTCCACCACCCGGAAGCATACAAAGTTGCTTATGCAGGGGTCCCCGTCTCAGATCTGATCGCCCGTATGGGATACAAGACTCAGGAATACAGAGATTTATATTCCGCTGAATATCATCTTGGGAAGACCGCTTTCGAAGATGTCAACGAGTACAGGAAGAGGTCTCCAGTCTGGAACACTGAAAAACTACAGACGCCCCTCCTAATCCATACGAATACCTCCGATGAAGATGTCAACGTTCTGGAAGTCGAGCATCTTATAAAGTCACTGACGGTGGCGGGAAAAGATTTCGAGTACAAAATATACCAGGACGCCCCAGGAGGACACAGCTTCAACCAGATAGATACAAAACTTGCCAAGGAGTCACGCAGAGAAGTCTACAAGTTCCTGGCGAGATACCTGAAACCTCTCAACCCTATGACATAGAGATCTCCTGAGAACCCCCACGCGAAAATGAAAACTCCATTTTTCTTTCATTCCTAAAAAAAGAGGGAATATATTCTTTTTCTAACCTAGACCTAGCCAGTCGTAGAGGAGGAACATGATCCTCCCGGCGTACTGTCCGACCCTCGTGATAACTGTGTTGGCCATGGATGCCCCGAAGGCCATCATCATCAGGTACCTACCGAGTGTGCTGATGTAGGACATCTGCTTCGCAAGGGTTTCATTCTTCGGCGTCAGCGAGTAGACGAAGTAGACGAGGCAAACAACGACGGTGAAGACGAAGAAGATGTTGTTAAAGGAGTTCAGCGGCTTGAAGGTATCGACTATCTGCTGAGTGAACTGGAACTCTACAAAGCCTCTGACTGTGACACCCGTACCGATGCCGATCATAAGCGCCGTCGGATACCTGCTCACCCAAAGGTACCTCTTTGAGTACCTGGTGTAGAGGGCAACCCCGAAGAGCAGCGGTATTATCATCGACACTGAACCCTTCATCACACCTGAGATGCCAATCTGGCTGATATTCCTCCAGGCCATGGTGACCAGGTTCCCTGCCGCCGCTGCTAAGAACGTGTGTTCTGCGAATTTTGCTAAGGGGTTGTCCTTGAAGGCTAGGCTCGTGATAGCGATAGTAAAGAACGCCATGATCCAGATGTTTGGGTCTGTCGATATCATTTTTTGCTCATCCTCCCCTTCATGATAAAGCCGATGTTTCCCAGTAACAAGAACGCGAAAACGACCAAGTTGCTGAATGAGTAGACGTCAGTTAGTTTTACAGCATCCCCGGGTTTCCCGATTAGAACCTCCAGCTCCGCGGCGCCCACGCCGCCATTGATCAGTCCTGTAATCTGACCAGAGGCCCAGAAGGGCAGGATCGTGGGGGTCATCATCTCTCCGCAGTGGATGTGAGTAATCACGCCATACTGGGTGTTGAACTGCCTAACAAAGGACTCCGGGGAGCCCATCGTAAACGAGATTAGCATTGTGTAGTCCTCGTAGTTTTGCACTTCTTGCATCAGGGGCAGGTCGTCAAGTGGCGTGTTGAAGTTATCAGTTGAGAACGCACTCCTGATGTCCGAAGCCACAGCGGCTAACGCAGTCTCCTGACCGGCAATGTATCCGAGGTAGACGTAGTCTTCACCGTATATGTAGCCGGCACTATCGAGGGATGGCTGGAGCTTGGGGAGCATCAGGTTGTACATCATAGGCCCCTCCGCCGCCGTGGACAGTATGACCATCTTGGCTCCCTGCTGTATCGTCTGGTACGCGACAGCAAGGAAACCCGGCTCATGGAAGGCCATCGAGCCTGCACCGTAGTCCAGGAACATTATGAATACGTCTCCATCTTGGAGCGTTTCCAGAGAGTCGTACATCGTTATTGTCTGTGGCGAGATCGGTATGGGAAGCCCTAGGGGATTAAGCAGGGGGATGATCATAGATATGATCACCACGATGTAGAGCACCCATCTCGGGATCGTCTGAATCCGATCCCAGATGGTTCTATCTTCGGATTCCATCTATGCCCCCTCCTCTCTTCCCAGGTGGGTCTGCTCAAGCCCGAATATGAACCTGAACCCTAGCATGATGGTGCCCAGGCCGATTCCAAGTAGTATGGCTCTGTATGCAGCTGTAAGCTCTACGTCCATTATCCAAGCCTTGATTACTTGTAGAGGAGGAAACATGACTGCTAGCACTGGCGCGTTTGCGAGAAGGATGATCGCTCCTGTCAGCACGAAGATGAGGGCCTGGCCACTTCGAATTCGGAATGTCCTGTATATGGCTGAACAGAGGAAGAACAGCGTCGCAGGGTACATGGTTCCGCTCAGCGGCTGAAGTATTGTGTTGTAAAGATACGTGTATTGTGAGGAAGTGTTCCCGAGTCCTATGCCGACCAAGGAGAAGGTAAAGAAGACGACGAGCAGCCATATTGCGTACAGCCAGTCCGTTCCCTCTCTTTTCTGTATTCTTTTGACATTTAGGATGATGATGTTCACCGAGCCGAGACCCATTGCGAAGGCTGCGACCACGATACCCCATTGCTGAACAGAGGTTGCCAGATCGTCTATGATGGATACGTTGAAGAACCACTGGCCGATCATCAACATTCCCACGAGGAAGGTGATGATCAGCGGGATCGTCCGTCTAACTATTTTTGTACTCATCTCATCACCTCTACATGTTCAACAGGTTCGTAAGGGCCTGGTTTCCGAAAGTTACCAACAGTGCTCCGAGTATCAGCAGTACCAGCGTGATCCACTTGAACGTGTCCTGTCCTGCAATTGTGGCGATCAGCTTCGGATCTTTACTGATGTAAGCACTTACAGGATAGATCTCCTCGCCGATCAGCACGTAGTCGCACGCCCCGGCGAAGAAGGGGATCTGGTACAGGTTTGTAGTCCCTCCGATTTGTATAGCCCCTACACGCCCGAAGGCCTCAGCCCAGATGCAGGACTCGTGCCAGTAGTAGCCTATCATGATGTTAGCGGCCGGTCTCACCCTGTCGGCGAGGGCCATAACTGAAGCCTGAACGGGCAGGAAAGGTATCATCTCCTCAGGCTGGAATCTGTCGATTGCTCCCGCAACCAAGTATGCGTCCCGAATGATCTCCGTTGCGACTGGGATCGTTTCGACTCCTCCAACCGCGTACATGGGAGCGAGGAGCTTTGCATCGAGCCTTGCGGTTATGTCCGCTACGTATCCCAATACCGATAGTCCGGCCATGGTCGGCGGAGCATACTCGCCTCTCAGCAAGCCCCCGCCGCCGATGTTCATGATGACTGTTTTGTCCATCTCGACGGCCCTGCCGACCGCCTCCTCGATGGCGTCGATGGCCACCATCCTCCTGATGGTGAACCGGTCACCCCCGACGACGTAGATGTATAGGGCGCCCACGCCCCATATCAGCACCAGAAAGACAAAGTCTATTATTTTTCCGTCAACTATTAGTCCCATTTTTCTTACCAGTCGTTCAATAGAACGACTAATCTAAGAATATATTGGATGAATATATAACATATACATATATATAGAAATGGAAGTCGTTTATATTTAGATGAAAGTACTATAATGTTTAAAACCATCTTTGAAAATACAACGAACACTCACAAGAATTATAAAGTTTAATAAAATAAAAGAATGTGAAATTAAATGACATTACAATCGGATATAGAACAGATGATATATAAGACCGAAGTGAAATTTGGAATCTCGATACGATATATTGAGCTTTGTAAAGAGATCCTGATAAACGCTGACGAAGCATACCATCTAGCAAGCGTCGTAAAAGTACCCATTATGGTAGAGGCTTTCCGTCAGATGGAGAAAGAGAAAACCCTCACACTAGACGAACGGCTGAAATGTGAAGATTCCTTCAAGCTATCCGGGACGGGGATTCTGAAGTTCCTTGACGAAGAACTGACCCCCACAATAGGAGACTTCATCACCCTCATGATAATTATCAGCGACAACACGGCGACCGACACCCTCCTGGAGAGGCTGGGAGGCCCCCTGAAGGTCGACGCCACAATGAAAGCTCTGGGCCTCAAAGACATTCACACCAAGATGACCATCAGGCAGGCTCACTGGGACCGGGGGATCAGGAGAGAACCAATGACAGATCCCAGGGAGGTTGAGAAGGCAAAAAGGGAGATGAGGCTGATTTTCGATTCCGCTAGCTACACTGCAAGCCCAGAGGGGAACAGCGCCACTCCACGGGCTATGACGGAGCTACTCCGCAGAATTTACAGCCGCGAAATTTGGAGCAAAAGCGCTTGCGACAAGATGATGGAGATAATGTACAGACAGCAGAGGAACACGCGCATCCCCAGAAAGTTGCCCAGGGGGATCTTGGTCGCCCATAAGACCGGCACTATAACGGGCGTGGCGAACGACGCAGGCATAATAGAGATCGCCAAAGACAACCACTGCGTCATAACCATTTTCACCAGAGACGAAGAGTTCATGGAGCGCAGGGACCCTATGAAAGCTAGGGAGAAACTTCCGATCATCGAATCAATAATGGGAGAAATCGCCCTCCTAGCCTACAACTACGGAAAAAACCTAACCTCTTAACTTTATCACATTCAAGTACGACGCTATTATCCCGCTCATAAGGAAGCAGAAGAGGAGGGATATGCTGAGATCGATGTGGAAGGCAGAGGAGAATGTCATCATCAAAGGTATGGACATCAACCATGAAGCGATCGCGCTCGTCATGCCAATTTTGGAAAAGTCCTTCTGAACCTTCAATATTAGAAAATACGCCCCTGTGATCCCACCCGTAATATAGACGAGGTAGGACACGATTGTGACTACATCGGAACCCATGATGGAGAATAGTGGGAGCGCACTCAGGACCATGTTCCAGAGCCACACGAACGCGTTTGAGACAATCGCAGCTGCAAAGAAGTCGAAGAACGTTAGCTTCCGGGCTCCATCGCCTTCACCCATCTTTTCCTCCTCTCCACTACTGGAGTTATAATGTCTATTTATAGTTCTAATGGAAATGAAGGATTCTCAAGCCATGAAATATATTATGAATGATGTCTCACCTTTACTTAGTTGGATTGAATGTCGGGCCTCCCTCGATGGCTTGTATAGCTGAGGGATGACCGCGCCCTCGCGCGCGACATGTGGCAATTTTGAGAGGTTGCAGAGGATGTGCACGGGGGCTCTCGATGCGGGTTTCATCGTGAAGAATAAGGTTGTCGATCGAGGAGAGTTCATAGAGAGGAGGACGGCTGAGCTGAAGAGTATATGGCCCTCAAGAATTCTGTTCTTAAGAGATCAGTAGCAAGCTTTGAGAGCCCTGAGGAGATTCGAACTCTAGTCTGAGGCTCCAGAGGCCCCCATTCTCGCCTCCAGACAATTCATCTATCGAATATCTCGATCTTTCCGTAGGGTGTCAGTACAATGATATGTGCCTGAGGGCCTCGTGTCTCACCTTGTCGATCAGCCTCCGATCGGCCGTGTAGACGGGGATGTCTTTCGCCACGCCCAGGGAGAGATAGGCCGAGTCGTACACGGATATGCCGTACTTCAACGAGTTCTCGACGCACCTCTCGGCGAGCTCCCCCTCAAGGGGCAGAGTCCACAGGCTGAACTTCTCCAGCGCCCGGGCTGTACTGACGAGCTGATTCTCCCCGAAGCCGGGGTTGTACCTGAGGGCGTTGAGGACCTCGTAGGGCATGAGGTCCGGGGTGGCGATGTCGACGATCCGGTCGGCGTAGTCTTCCCTGAGCCTGAGGGCGTCGTCGGTGTGCTCCTCCTCGACGAACCACTTGACGACGACGGAGGCGTCCGCGACCACTACCTCCTCTCTCTCCACCTGCGGATCTCCTCCGTGCTGTCCCAGCCCTCCGACTTCGCCCTGAGGGAGTCC
>JAUWBQ010000016.1 GCA_030601645.1 Candidatus Bathyarchaeota archaeon
GTTGTCCGTGAACAGGGAGAGTCCGAAGCAGGCGTAGCTTATCGCGGAGGTGTAGATGAGCCACCTCTTCTCCCCGAACCGGGAGGCCATGAACCCCCCGACGGGCGCCGCCACCATCCCCAACAGCATCCTGCTGCTGAATATGAGGGTGGCCAGCGCCAGGGTCAGCCCCCTGACGTCCATCAGGTAGAGGACGAAGAAGCTGGAGATCATCGACCTCCCCATCGAGGCGAGAGAGCGGAAGAGCAGGAACACCATCATGTTGGTCGTCAAGAGCTTCGTAATACCCCCGCCTCCCTCGTCTCCAGGCTCATCGCTCACCTCGGCTATGCCGCTCGGCTCGTCCTTCAACCTGAGCACCATCACGACACCGAGGAGCATCGGCACCGTCAAGATCAGGTAGACCTGCCTCCACCCGAAAGCCAGCACCCCGATGAGCACGCTCACCGCCAACGGCCCCGTGGCATGGCCGAGAGTGCCCCCCGCCCCATGCAGCCCCAAGGCCTTCGGCCTCTCCTTATCGGAGAAGGCGTTGGCCGTGTAGCTGTACGAGGCAGGGTGGTAGATCGTGCTGTTGATGTAGACCATGCTGATGGCCAGAATGAACACCAGCGGGCTCTTGGCTATGCTCGCGAGGAGGGCGCCCGCCACCGCAACCGCGAAACTGGCCAGGAGCATCCTCTTGGAGCCGAGCCTGTCCGACAGCAGTCCCGTGGGGATCGTGAAGATCGCCTGGCAGAGAGGAGGGATCGCCGCTATGATCCCCAGCTGCTTCAGGGACAGGCTGAACTCCTCCCTCAGGAGCGAGAAGATGGCGGTGTGGATCCCGCCGAAGACGTGCGTCAGCACATGGGTCACCGTCATCACCACTAGGCCGTAGCTGATGAACGACAGGGCCCCCGGTTTCCGACCCACCTTAGATAGACTCCCCATGAGATTAGCAGAGAAAGGATCGCACTATTTATTTAAGATTAGCTAGGGAGGAGCGCCTCGTGCGCCCTTAAAACTGGAGATCACACAAGCCTTTGAAGGTTTCAGGGCGACTCTACGTATCCCTCAGGGGGTTCGAATCCCCCGACAGCACCCGCCCCCCAAAAGGGCTGGCTGTGATCGTGGGGAAAGCCGGCAGGAAGGACACAGGTAACAGGAACGCGTCTTGGGACTCGAAGTACATTTTCAACGCCCACCAAGCTTTTCCTCTAGGGGTCTTCCAGAGGATGTTGTGGATCGGAACCATATGCGGGTCCCAGAACACGGCCTTGGGAACCTACGCCCACCATTCCCTCCACAAGATGAAGGAGCATGGCTCTCTCAAACAACTACAAGAATCATTTGATGGGCCTACGCGCAACGGTAAATGATATATTTCCAGATAGAAGATGGCATTTGACTAATAATGAATAGTAAAGTATCACTCTTAATCATCATATGTCTGGGGGTAGCGGCAGGTGGAGAGGCTCTCTACATAAATACGCTGCAAGGAAGGATCGCCGATCAACGGATCACCTTATCGGAATATGAAGCCATGCAGAGGTATAATGAATCAATCTTAGCCGAGCTTGAAGACGTCTATTCAGAGTTCGAGACGATCGCCAGCGATTACAGCACCCTCCAAGGCGACTATGCCTCTCTTCAAGGCGAACATGAGTCAACGCAGGAGGAGCTATCGGATCTTGAGGAAGAAGATGCCATGATCCAAGACGCCTATCAGTCACTCCAGCAGAATCATTCCTCCCTGGAAGAGGAGCACGAGAACCTTCAGGTGGAGTACGAGGCCCTCTCCATAGGGGAGAGCGAAATCCAGACAGAATACGAGGAGTACAGACAGTTCGTACAAAACACCGTGGAGACAGTGAATCGGAGGCTGGGGCTCGACGAAGGCCAGCAATATTTCGTCACACCGGACGACCCCTCTGTCGGCAGCCTGCTGGTCGACATCGTGGGAGGACCCGGGGATGCCAAGACCGTCTCGGCCCAATGGTTGGACATAAGGAGGATCTACGACTGGGTGAACTACAACATCCATTACTCCCAGGACTCGCCTTATCCCCACATATATGCGGAACCCGAGGGGCACTTCCACTGGCATTTGGACTGTTTCAATTTCCCCAACGAGACCATCGCATCTCGGGGGGGAGACTGCGAAGACCACGCTCTCCTGCTCCTGAGCCTCCTGCTGAACTACAACTACACCGAGCAGTACTGGTGCATCAGATACAGATCGGACACCTCGGACCACATGGCCGTGGCGATCTCGGTCCCCGGAGGAGACCTCGTCATACTGGACCCGTCGGGGAACTACTACTCGGGATACAGCGTCGGGAGCATGGTCTTCGACAGCGCAGAGGACGCGGTGGACGCTTGGTTCACGGCCTGGGGGCAATCGAACATGTGGGTGACCGGAGCCTTCAACGACAGATTCTACGAGGAGTTCACATCGAACGAGGAGTTCTACGACTGGTTCCACGCCAAGTATCCCTAGGCTTAGAATTGGCGGCGCCTAGGGGGAGTCTCGGCTTCCTGAGCTATCGAACCCCCAGTCCTATTCGGGCTGCATCGGATTTGAAGTCCGAGGTGTGGACCAACCACACTGCAAGGCGCCGATCGTGATTGAGTACGCTGGTAATAAAATGTTTTTGATCCAGACTTGCCCAAAAAATTATGCAGATCACATTCTGCGCTGATTGCCGATCTCAAATGGGCTTATTCTTAAGAACATTCCCCATGCTAACATGTCGGTAGAAAGAATGATAATAAAATGATGCTTAGTGGATTAACTTGGATGATTTTCGGGTTTATTTCTTTTCTACTTCCGTTTTCTCCTTCTTCCGCTTCACATGTTCACCAGCATGCGCGCATGCTCGGGTGAATCCTTCGAGCTGGCGGTAAGGTACTCCGTAGAGGTGTCGGATGGCTGTGAGGAACTGGATGTAGGTGGGTGTGAGCTTGTAGGGGCGGCCCTCCTTGGCATGGTTCATGGCGTCGAGTTCTCTCTGATATAGTTCTCTACGAAGCTTAGGTCTAGGACGAGTTTTCCGCGTCTGATGAGGCGTTCGTCTGCCTCTCTCCAGTCGGTGGCCATGTATGTACTATTAACGTAAACGCGAAATAAACCTTACCGATAATCCACAAAGCATAAAATGACAATCATGATATGAATGACCATAATGAAAAAAGGCATTCATAGAGAGAACATCCTAGGCTTGGCCTTGTTGGCCTTAATCACTGTTGCTCAATTCGCAATAATACCCGCTACATACTCATCCAGCTTGACCAGCGACGACATCGTGGTCCTGTCCACAACCTATAGAAGCATCCATTACACTAACGATTACAATTTTCGGACAGGCACGACGCTGGAATTCGAGGCCCCCGCGCTTAACGGATGGCAGTTCGATTACATATACGTGAATTTCGGATGCGAGGTCGGCGGAGTAACAGAGGACAACGTCACAGAAGTATATTCCATAGAAGGCGGCTACATAGAATCCTGCGGCCTTGGATGAGGCGGGCGCTACTCGGTAACATATCTCGGAGATCGAGACCGGGTGGCGATCCAGAACATCGCGGGCTACGATTCTGTGGTGGATGTCAGTGTTCAGGCGTATTACAGTAGGCTAGAGGAGGCAACAGTCACTCAAGAGGAATCGTACGTCGAGGTGCAACTCGAGGTTCCCTCGTCTGCAGATTACAGTGACGCATATAACGTGTATTGGCCTGGGACGTACGAGTTAACTCATCTGTACAGCCCTGACGGTACCGATATCATTCAAACCAATGACGTTACATTCGGTGATCACTATTTCAATTGGTGGTACAGCGGATTCTCGATACGACCAACCCAGTTTGCGAATATTTTCGGTGAGAACGGGAAGGGGACCTGGATATTCCAGATGCGAGCGATCAATCCTGACACTCCATCCCTCTTCCTACCGGATCGACCCCAGATATCTCTCCATAGATCTAGGTATGAAAGACACAACATAAACATCGGAGTCGGTGAAAGTTACGACATCATCATGCCTTCATATATTGGCTGGCATAACGAGAAGATGAAATTATATGTTCCCGTGAACACATCAAAAGTTGATGTAGAAGGAGCATTTCTGGACTATGAAAATTGGTACATAAGTGATGGACGAGAATACGAATACAGCTACTGGTGGGGCTACAGAGAAACATTAACGATTACCAATGTAGGGACGGAGACACTGACGCTACAATTGTATTGTTATCCCTACGTGTACAAAATACTGGAAAACGAGGCAGAAAACGGAGGCTTGACGTTTCAATGCGGTCCTACGGAATTTGATGATTTTTGGTCGTGTAATCTGTTCGAGCTAAACGCTCCATACCAAATATCGCCATTAATAATATTGACGCCAAGTGGAGAAGATGTAAGCAAACTGTATAGTATAGAAAATGAAAGGTACACATCGAGCCAAACAAAATACATGTTCTACAGGACGACCTTCGACCCAAATCTTGTAGCCAGAGTTCTCAGTAGTAACGTAATAGGAACGTGGGCCCTGGCGGGCCTTCCTAACGCATATTTCGAGCTGTCGACGACCAGTGCCTTCGTAGGTGAAACCATAACAATCGACGCCTCGGGGTCCTCGATTCAGGCGGGAAGCATCGACAGCTACGAATGGGATCTGGGAGATGGAACCCATAAAGAAGGAGTAAACGTAGACCACACATACACGACCCCGGGTACATACAACGTCACGCTCACCATCACATCGGCGGCGGGAACAAACGACGTCCTCTTAAAGGTCATCACGGTGCGCATGCTGGACATATCAATCGAAGAAGTACTAGTATCTCCAGAGAGTCTCTACCGTGGAGATCAAGCAGTTATCACCGCTCTCATACGCAACAATGGCGACGCAGGAGAGACCTTTGACGTATTCGCATACGCCGATGAAGCGATGATAGGTACGCAGACCATCAGCAACCTTCAACCGAACGACATTCAGACGCTAACCTTCACGTGGGACACCGTGGGATTCGAGCCAGAGAACTACACGATCAGGGTCGAGACAGCAGAGTTAGAGTTTGACGCATACGCGGCAGACAACACATTTGAGGTCGGAATTGTACGCGTCATGGAAGACAACAACCCACCGCCCATAGCTGATGTTGAGTCGTATCCCGAATCCCCGGAGTACGACGACGAAGTGACAATAAGCGCGACGATAGAAGACCAGGAGACCGAGGTGAAGACGGCGCTGGTGAACTACCACGACGGCTCCTCGTGGAACAGCGTCTTCATGACCCTGGAAGGAGGGGCATACACCGCATCGATACCAGCAAAACCCTATGGGACCGAGGTTGAATACAAGATCGTGGCCAAGGATCTGGCGGATAACCAGGCAGAGACCGACGTCTACACCTACACGGTTGGGGACACGGTCGCACCGGATATAGGCCCAGTTATCCAGCAAGTTGAGAGCCCGACGGCGACGCAGGAGGTCGAGGTCACCGTTGAAGTGGACGAGCCGGAGGCGGCCAGCGGCGTGGAGACCATAACTCTGATGTTCAGGGTAGATGGAGGCGACTGGCAAGAGTCCGACATGACCAAAATGGGTGCCAACGCCTGGGAGGCGAGCATCCCGAGCCAGGAGGGCGGGACCACCGTGGACTACTGCATCGAATGCAGCGACGTATCAGAGAACACCCAGACCAGTGAGATCTACTCTTATGTTGTAAGCCAGTATGGCAACATAGAGGTCACGGTGAAGGACGAGGATGGTGACCCTGTCGCCGGGGCGTCGGTGGTCTCGACATCTGCGCCGAGTGGGCAGCCATCTCTAGAGGGGACAACAGGGACAGATGGGAAGGTCGAGTTCACGGGTGTCAAGGACGGAAGCTACTCCTTACAGGGAAGCAAGAGCGGTTACGAGGCCGGGACCGCATCTGCGACCGCCAGACTTGGAGAGACCACACGAGCCACAATCACGATTCAGGAGGAGCGGGCCGGAGGCATAGTAATACCCGGCTTCCCATACGAGTCGATCATACTGGGAATAGTCCTTTGCGCTACAATACTCTTGCTGGGCAGGAGAAAATAATCTCCTTTTGTTTATGGGTTCAACGAATCAAGAATCTCAGGATTCCCACACACAGCAGTATGCCTTGGATCGATGACGCGATCATCATCCTGATGCTGAGGAAACAGATAACAAGCCACAGGGTAACAAAAATAAAACAATCCTTTTTTCAGTCTACCTCGATCACATCGACGTCATCAGAGAGCCTTACCTGCGGTCCTCCCTTTTTCACCGAGCCTATGACGTGACCCCCGCACCCTCTCCTCCCAAGCTCATCTACAAGCTGCTCCACATTGTCCTCGGACACGGAGATCAGCAGCCCCCCCGCCGTCTCGACCCCCTCCCCCTGCAACAGGGGGATCTTGAGGAGCCCAGCTATCGCTGGAGTCCATCTGATGACGGGGAGCTTATAGATCTCGATGGAGACGCCGCTCTGCTCGGCCATGTTCAACGCATGCCCCTTTATCCCGAAGCCCGTGACATCCGTCGCGGCGTTCACGCCCACATCGAGCATGGCCTCTGCGGCCGGACGGTTCGACGTCGTTAAAAGATCTACGGCGAGGTCTATGGACCGGGACAACTCCAACTCCGGCATGTGCTCGGCCATCCTGTCCTGCCCCGAGTCGGGGAGCCTAAGGACCTCCATGATGGGCTGGATGCCTAGGGGCTTGGTCAGGACCAGCCTGTCGCCGGGTCTGGCTCCGGAGATTGGTACCACTTTGTCGATCTCCGCCAGGGCGTTCACAGCCCCCCCAAGAATGGGCCAGGGACAGATGATGGTCTGACCCCCTACCACCGGGGCGTCGATGGAGCCGCAGAAATCTACGAAGCCCTTCAGCATGGCCACGCTGACCTCCCCGGGCATGTCCTCGGGCAACCCCATCAATGAAAGGACAGAAACTATCTCAAGGCCGCCCTTGGCGTAGACGTCGTTGGTGGAGTTGCACGCTGCGATCTTCCCCTGGATGTAGGGATCGTCGATGATGGGCGTGAAGAAATCCACCGTCGTCAGCATCGCCAGCCGATCAGAGACCATGACCACCGCCGCGTCCTCACCGAGGGAGTGGACTACTCTTTCACTGCGCACTAAGCCTGCACCAGACCTCCTCAACAGCTCCTCAAGCTCTCTCCTGGGGAGCTTACATTCTCATCCGGGCTTGGGCGTCGCCAGCATCAGGCGGTAGGGAAGATCCCTGTATCTCCTCATCGTCTAAACCCCTATACCCCCACCAAAGATATTAAAAATGTGGCTCATCGAAGCCTTAGATAGGTTGACGCTGCCCCCACGACCCTTCTTGGTGATGCTCTGCGGCATACCTAGCTCGGGGAAATCGACCATAGCCAAAGAGCTAGCCGAGATCCTCGAGACTAAATATCAATACCCAACAGCAGTTGTCTCCTCCGACTCCTTCAGGGGAATGGTCCCGACTTATAAACACAGGTTCGAAGCGGGTCTTGAGGAGTTCGTCCGGAGGGCCACATTCGACACCATAGGTGCAGGGCTGAAGCAGGGCCTCGTGGTGATAAGCGACGACACCAACTACTACTCATCGATACGCAGGCGCCTCGTGAGGATGTCCCAGAGGCTCAGGGCGGACTATGCGATCATCTACGTGAACACCACCCTCGAAAAAGCTCTAGAGTGGAACAGGGAGAGGGGGGAGCCGATACCAGCCTCGCTCATCGAAGAGATCTACTACAAGATGGACGAGCCCGGGACGGCGTACCGATGGGACAGGCCCTTCCTGACCGTGGACCCAAGCAAAGATGACCCGAGCACATTCGCCAAGATGGCATCCACAAAATTGTACGAGAAAATCGGGACTGTGCCAGTTACTGATATTCCCAAGAAGCCCGAAAGATCGGCTCTCGTGAGGGATCTTGAGAGGGAGACCCGCAGGGCGATGAGCGAGGTCATGAAGAGGTTCAGGGACGGAGACCTCGCCCCACAGATCTCCGAGATAAGGAAGGGCGTGATAAAGAAGGCCCTCCGGGACGGGTTGGACGCCTCGGAGGCCGTGAGGCTCTTCTTCGAGCGCACCCAGTCGCTCGTCTCCTTGAAGGTCAGCGAGGCTCCGGAGGGGAATGTGATCGTACACGTCGGCCTCTTCGGTCACGTGGACCATGGGAAGACGAAACTCGCGGCCTGCCTCAGCGAGAAACTGTCCACCGCCTCCCTCGACAAACATCCCGAGGCCCAGAGGAGAGGAATGAGCATCGACCTAGGCTTCTCCGCCTTCACCCTCGGGAGATACCTGGTGACCCTGGTGGACCACCCCGGCCACTACTCCCTGATAAAGCACGTCACGGCCGGAGCGAGCATCATAGACGTCGGGATCCTCGTCGTAGCGGCCGACGAGGGGCCGATGGTCCAGACCCTGGAGCACCTGCAGATACTGAACGCCCTCGACATCAGGAGCCTGGTTGTAGCAATAAACAAGATGGATCTCGTGGACGATGATAGGCTCGAACAGGTCAAGGGCGACGTGGCAGGGATATTAGAGGAAACGAAGTTCGCGGGCGCCCCCATGATCTGCGTGTCCGCTGAGAAGTGTGAGGGCCTCCAAGAACTAAGGGAGACTCTGCTTGAGCAGATCATAGTGCCCGTCAGGCAGTGGTCTGGGAGCCTGAAGGTCCCCATAAGCCACGCCTTCAACATAGCCGGTATAGGGACGGTGGCGACGGGAACCATACTCAGGGGCACGGCCAGCGTCAGGGATATTGTAGAGATACAGCCCTCGGGGAAGAGGAGCAGGATAAAGTTCATGCAGATCTTCGGCGAGGACGTCGAGAAGGCCTCCGCCGGTGACCGGGTGGCCTTCGCCCTCTCTGACGTGCGCTCCACCGACTTCTCCAGAGGGTACTACATTGTATCCCCGGACTCCCTCGCAGATACGAGCCTCTTGGACGTGGAGCTCTCCGTGGAGAAGAGGTACAAGCGGGGCATCCAGGCGAGGAGCGTTGTCCACGTCAACATCGGCATGCGGACCGTAACAGGGAGGCTTTACCCCTACACAGAGCTCGGTAAGACAAAGATCATCAAGAAAAAGGTCGACCCCTCGACGAAGACGAAGGCTCTATTGAAGCTCAATAAGCCGACCCCCGCAGAGGTGGGGGACAAGGTCCTCCTCATGAAGATCGACCTGCCTCCAAAGGAGTTCAGGATTATCGGTGTCGGAGACGTGACCGGGCTTCTCGAGCAGGCTCCGGATGTCTACTCGGCGAGGGTCAGGCAAGGAAGAATCCGAGGCGAGACCCGCGATGGCATGCACATCGTCTCTGGGGTGTTCTCCTCGAGGGAGGCCGTGGAACACATGATAGGGAAGAACGTGGTGACGGCATCCCGGATCAAGGGGACCATCCGAGCCCCCGTTGGAGACTTCGGGGACTTTAAGGCTTCGTTTGATGGAAGCCCCCACGAGACCGAGAGGGTGCTCTACTACAAGCTGAGGGATGCAAAGATTGTTTGACCTGGAGAAGCTTCTCAAGGACGCGATTCCGGAGCACATGCTCAAGCGTGGCCTGATCGTCCTCAACGCCAACCTTAGACCCGTGAAACTCCTCTTCGAGCAGAGAAGGGTGCCCGAGGAGGGGTGGGACGACGATGTGATCGACCTCCTCCTCACCCTCTTCTCCCTGATGGATACCGACAAGGACCCCGACTCGGCGCGGATAGGCGAGAGAGAAGCCCGAGTCTCCTCACCGCTGGTCTCCAAGCTGGCCCACGGCTTCGGCCACGGCATAGGGAGATCAGGGAACATAGCAGCCCCCCAGCCCAAGGCGGCAGGCGGATCCCTGATGTCATACTTCACCAACAAACTCGCCCTAGACATGCTGAGACGGTCCGGGGCGCCCAACCTCAACTCGGTCTGCGTCGTGCCCCTGGCGACGGGGATGGCCGTCGGCTTGGCCACGAGCGTCGCCAGAGAGATGACCAAGGGCAAGGAGGTCGTCTACCCCCGCTGTGATATAAAATCCCCCATAAAAGGCATCCAGCTCGTGGGCATGGAGGTGAAGACCGTAGAGGGGCAGGTCTACGGTGACGCAGTGCGGGTCCCTGTAGGAGACATATCCGAGGCCATAACCGATGAGACTGCGGCGATCGTCTCGACAACGACCTTCTTCCCCCCGAGGGAGCCAGACGAGGTGAAAGCCATCGCTAGGATAGCGGATGAGAGGGGGATCCCCCACATAATCAACAACGCATACGGGGTTCAGAGCAGGGAGATCATGGGGATGGTCAGGGGGGCCATCGACGCCGGCAGGGTCGACGCTGTCATCCAGAGCACGGACAAGAACTTCCTGACGCCGGTGGGGGGCGCGCTGATCGCCTCTCCCGACCCGGGCTATGCTGAGAAGGTATCCAGGATGTACGCCGGGAGGGCGACCGCCGCACCCCTCGTCCAGCTGTTGGCGTCTCTACTGTCGATGGGCACATCGGGCTACGAGCGCCTGAGGGACGAGCAGGAGGAAAACCGCAGGTTCCTAGAGGTCTCCCTCGGGGAGCTGGCCGAGAGGCACGGAGAGAGGATCCTGGACGTCTACAACCCCATAGCCGTGGCCATGACCCTGAACAACTTCGAGGCGAAGAGGGTCGGTCACTATATATACGCTCTCAGGGTCACGGGCCCGAGAGTCCTCGAAGGGGGAGACTACGGCACCTGCTGTGAGGCGTACCCAAACCCGTACATAACCATGAACGCTGCGATCGGTGCGTCGGGGAGGGACGTCGAGCTCGCCATGGAGAAGCTTGAGAAGGCCCTGACGCAATCGAAGAAATAGCTAGTGAACTAGAACCGTAGGGCAGCAATTACCAGTATTATTGATTCGTAACTCTCTTGAAGACGCCGTAATTGCAGCGGCCCCCCGCCGTGAACTCATCGCAGAAGCACGTGACCCCATCGTCGCCGATGCATGTGTTGTTTTTCTCGATGGTGTCAGATAACTTTTGGAAGTCAATGTGATAGAGTTTGAAGTTAAAAGTCCTGTCCTTCCTCGGCTCTGCACCTGGGGGGAGCACCGCCCCGCATCTGCATTCGGTTGTCTCGGCGAAAGGCGGGCAAGGACATGCGTATTCCCCGTTATAACAGGGACACATACGATCGTGGAAATCGGTCAGCATCTTGAACCATCCAACGTCAACCTTGTAAGTGTCAGGCATAGACATCCCGCGTCAGTTACTACATTGCGGATTCGGTCATTTATATTTCAACCCTAGGGGGGCTCTGATCCAATCAGAGATGATCCGGTCTCACGCAATCTTTACTTTTATGGCCTTGTTCGTGCAGGAGTCCGAGCAGTCGTAGCAGTAGATGCACTCGGGGCTAGCGGAGGGCTCCTGGCTCTCAGATACCTTGATCCCCATGGGGCAGGTGTCGACGCAGTCCTTCTGGTGTCCGCGGCAGAAGGCGGTGCACTTGTGGGGCTCCTTCGTGATGTGGAGCAGGCTGAACCTGTTGAAGAGGGACATGAGGGCCCCCAACGGGCACAGGTATCTGCACCAGGATCTCTTCCCCAGTATGCTGGCGCCCAGGAAAACGACGAAGAACGCCAGGGCGATGTAGGTCGTGAAGGGCATGGGCTGCAGGGGAGAGCCGTTCAACAATGTGCCGGCGATGGACGGGATGGTCGAGAAGATCACGGGGACGGGGCAGATGATGCAGTAGGGAGCCTGCCCGCAGACGCCCAGAGTGTACGCATATTTTCTTCCCAGGAGCCTGTTCAGACCGAAGGCGAGGCTGATGCTGATCACGGGGGCCAGGGACACGATCAGGACGATGTATTTTAGACTGGTCAGCATGTAGTGAGTCTTCTCGGCTAAGATATCCCGCACCTCTGAGACGCGTTCGGTGACCTTTGTAATCAGGTCCTGCACGAGTCCCAGTGGGCACACCCATCCGCACAGGGCTCTCCCGAACACAGCCCCAAATAAGATGAACATGGAGATCGAGGCCAGCGGGATCAAGGGGCTGACCTCCCAAGCAAGGGAGAAGTTCCTCAGGAGGACCCCGAAGTTGCAGAGGGCAATCTTGGAATCGAGGCTCGTGCACTCAACGACGGGCAGCAACAGGGGGAGGAGGGGGACCCCGAAGATGCCGAGGTTCAGGACGATGAAGGAGGAGATTTGAGATAGGAATCTCAAGTCCTTGATCTTCATATCCATCCTCCCTACAACAATGACAGTATCTGATCAAACTGTCCAAACCAGAGGGCTAAGATGAGAAGCAGCAGCCCGATCCCCATAAAGGCCAAGAAATACGGCATCCTATTGATTTCGTGCCTCTTTCTCATCGCCTAGGAACTGATTCACCTTTGATTTCATCTTTTCGGTGAAACGAGGCTACGCCGATGGCTGAACTCAAGCGTTTGAAGTTACAGATTCCTGGATCTCATCCTGCGCCTGTAGAAGTCGAATATGCCAACGCTCACCGCCAACATCACCGCAGCTGTGATGAAGACGATCGCATTCGTGCCCTTCTCCAAGCCCGGAATATCCAGGAACGTACATTCGTACTCAGACGTCCTCGACGTCCCACCCGTCGAACTCGTCGCCTCCACATAGAACCGTACCTTCTCGTTTGTAGGAACCCCCGGGACCGTGCCGAACCACAGGCCACCAGTCGCCTCCTCCATCTCAACATCACGCCACAAATCTGAGCTATCCGACCACAGTAGTTTGACACTTGACAAATCCAATTCACTCGAGACATTGCACTCTACAACGATGTCCTCGCCGGGGGAGACGTAGAGCGCGTTAGGATCGAGGCCGGGGGAGGTAAACGTGGGCGAGATCCGGAGATCGCTGAGGACGGGGGACCCGGAGACGAGCTCTATCTCGCAGCTACCCGTGCTCCTGCTGTATTCCCCGACCATGAACGGGTCATTTGACAGGGATGTCACGGTGATGTTGTACCTGCCCGGTTCCCCGCCTATGATGTTCCAAGTGGTGTGGAAGGTCACGACCTCGTTGTTGACGATCTCGACTTTAATAGCGTATGTGTACGATTCGCCTTCCCTCCTCACGGGGATCGTCTTAGGCTGGTAGCTCCTCAGGTTTGAAGAGATGGAGACCTCTACATCGTCGCCCTCGAGCTGCAAGGCCAGCCCCTCTGGGATCGTAAGTGTCGTCTCGACGTTTACGTCCCAGATCTCTCAGCAGGTGCTGCTGAGTTGGGTGGAGGTCTTGACTGTCTGGCCTCCGCCGATACCCTGGATGAGGGGGGAGACCTCGACGGCCACATCGCCTATCCTGGGGCTCTCCCCCTCGGCTGCGAGGGCCATCGTGAGGTTCGAGCAGAGGGCGAGGGCCACAAATGCCACTAGTTGGCTCGCGTGGGGCTTGTACAATCGTACACCGTGCTTGTCATAGCCGTGGGGAAGATTAGTTTTTCGGGTTTATGGTGCGATCAGCCGGGAACCGGGGGGAATCTACGATCGACGTACGCCTTCAACATGTTTCTCAATACTTTCTCATCCAGCAGACCGTTCGCCGTGGGGGACTCGAAGAGCCTCGCCGGAATCTTTACCTCGTCGAAGTCGAAGCCCTCCCTGAACTTGAACTCGAAGGCCCTGTCGAGGATCTTCCTCCCCATCTCATCCAGCTCCTCCTCGGTTCTCTCGATGCCGATGGCCCTGAGGCCCTCTAGGACCCTCCTCTTGGTGTATATTGATCTGGCGAAGAGGCAGACACCGAGGCTGGTGAGGACGTTGCGCCACTCGTGCTCGTCAATGAGATAGGTGACGATCTTTTCCTGGTCGACCTCCCGGTGAAGCTCCTTCTGGTCTATCGAGTACCCTGCGTTGTTGTTGTGGGAGTGTCGGCTTCCAACGATGGTTCCGACAACCGATGCATAGCCTGTGTGGTATCCCGCTAGGCCGTTGCCGTTCAGCGTCATGGAGTATTCCCCGCCGCCGTAGACGCTGGCAGCCGGCTCCACCCCTTTGGCCAGGGTGCTGTAGAACTCGTTTGACTTGTTGCAGATCCTGTCCATCATCTCAAGATAGATATCGATGTCTCCCCAAGTGGGGGTCAACCCCCCCGTCTGGCCTGAGCCAATGGCTCCCTTCTCGAAGGCCTCAGTGGCCCACCCCAATGCGTTCCCCATGAGCATCGTGTCCACTCCGAGGTGGTTAGCCCTGAAAATCAGCTGTAGGGCTCCCTCTGCAGTCTCGATCCCCAAGTTGCTTCCCAAGGCGTACACGGACTCGTAGTTGTAGTAAGTGTCCCGGGGGGCGTACTCGTACCCAGTGGCGAACGGGAACCTGAGCTTCGCCACGTGCATGCACCCGATCGGGCACATGGGACAGGAGACCTTCCTCTCGAGCCATCTCTCCCCCAGGTTCTCGCCGCAGATCTCTTCGGCAAACTTGAACTGCCCTTGACGGAAGTTCCTCGTGGGGAGAGCCTTCAGCTCGTTGAGGGGCAGCACGTTCGCCGGGGTGCCAGTGAAATGGTACTTGGCCATCATGTCGGTCTGGATCTCAGCTTCGAAGATCTCGTCGAAGACATCAACATACCTCTCTGGGTCTGGCAGCCTTATCTGCCCGTCTCCGACGACTGAGATGGCCTTCACGCCCTTCGCCCCCATGACGGCCCCCAACCCGAGCCTGCCGAAGTAGTTGTACCTGTCGACGTTTACACAGGAATAGGACACGAGGCTCTCACCCGCCTGTCCGATGCTCATTATGCTTTGAATTCTAGCCGCTTTCTCGCACCCCCTGATCCTTCTCTCAACTTCTAGGGAGGAGACTCCTTTCAGGGGGGAGGCATCTCCGAAGATAACCTCATCTCCCGTGATTTCTATGAAGGACAGGTTGGATGCGCCTTTTTCTATCACTACTGCACCGTATCCTGCAAGTCTCAATGAGGTTGCTAACCTTCCTCCGGCGTGGGATTCGCCCAGGTCGTTCGTCAAGGGGGACTTGAAGGCTGCGACTGTCTTACCAGCGCTTGGGTAGATACCTCCGAAAGCCCCCGTTACTAGGATTATAGGGTTCTCGTGTGACAGTGGATCAGTCTTTGGTGGGCAGTTTATATGGATGAGCTCTGTGGCGACCCCGCTACCGCCCAGATACCTCTTGAAAAGTTCAGGCTCCCTTTCCACCCTATACTCTCTTTCCTCTAAGTCTAAATACAATATGGCGTCTGTTACAGCGCTCATCAGTCGACCTCCTCGAAGACTATCACCTCGTGGGGGCAGACGTCTGCGCATTTTCCACACTGTGTGCAGAGCATTGGCCTCCCCTCCTCAGGATCGATAGAAAGAGCCCCAGTGATGCAGGCGGGTACGCATTCGAAGGTCTCGCATACGTCGCATTCAGTTGGTTTGGCTAGAACCACCTTGCCGTCTGTATCCAGTTCGAGGGCTCCTTCCTCACAAGCCGAAATACAAGGGGGATCCTCACAACTAGTGCAAAAATTTACTATAAATGGCGTTTCGGGGCTGCAGGGTTTGAGTGACACAGCCGAACGAGTGGCAGATATCACTTTGAACAGCTCAAGGGAGCAGGCGAACACACAATTATAGCAGCCTATGCACCTCTCCTGATTCTTAAGGATGATTTTAGCGGAGGATGCCATAAGGTTCTCACTAGCCCTTAGGTGACTTCTAATATATATTAACTAAAACTGATTTAGTTGAAAGTGCGCAACGGTATGGGTGATAAGCGTCGCAATGGCCAACGTTGTGCGTCTCTTTGGGGGTTTCGATGTTAAGTGGGCCAATGTTATCCTCGCGCACACTGGCCCGCGCATGAAGAAGTGAGCCTCAGTATCCCTCTGGAGGTTCGAATCCTCCTACAACCTCCGCCATCCTCGCGGCGATGTCGATGGGAGTCGCGTCCTCCAAGTAAGGCCCCACTATCTGGATTCCAATGGGCAGGCCATCAGTTGTCTTGCCGATGGGGGCAACGGTGGCCGGAAGCCCCGTCAGGGTGGCGAAGGAGATCCAGAACATGAGGTCCTCATAGCGCCTCGGGCCCTCAGGAGTCTGCAGCACCCGCTCCCAGAAGTGCTGGCTGTGATCGTGGGGGAAGGCTGGAAGGAAGGACACGGGCATCAGGAAAGCATCTCTCGACTCGAAATACCTTCGCCAGGCCTCCCGGGCCTCCATCCTCTCCTTCAAGGCCTTGTGGAAACGCTTGTGGGGGGCCGTCAGAGCCAGATCCCGGATGGCCTCGTAGCTTCCGTCCTGATCCAAAGCCCTGCTCCGGGTCTCCTCGTAGTTCTCATCCTTCAGGAGGGGGGCGTACAGAGAGCCGAACAGGAAACGAAAAGTGGTGTAGTGCTCCACGGGATCCACCCCCTCGGGCCACCCCTCCACCAGATCCACCCCTTCATCCTTCAGGGAATCTAAGGCTGCGACCATCACCTCTCTCACAACGGAAGATATTGGGCACACCGGGTGATCTAGGACGTACCCAAGACGATAGTCGGAGAGGCTCGCCCCCCGCTCAGG
>JAUWBQ010000012.1 GCA_030601645.1 Candidatus Bathyarchaeota archaeon
GGGACGGTCGGTGTTGAGCTTTTTCTGTGTTTTCCCTTTGTGGTTACCCTGTTATACCCCTGCGTGTATGTGATCGTGGAGTGCAAGAGGAGGGTGACGCTTGGCCTTGGATGCGAGGGGCGCCGTGATGAAGCAGATGACTGTGTCCACGGTCTTGCTCGCGGTGATGATGGCCGTGTTCTACGCCTCGGCGGGTCGCACCGACATCCCCCGCTCCTGGCTCCTCTTCGGGGTCTCCTTCGTCTATTTCGTCGGGAGCGCGCTGGTCCTCGCTAGGTACAACCCGGAGCTTCTCGTGCAGAGGCTGACGGTGAGGCGGGAGGGCTCGAAGGCCTGGGACGAGGTGCTCATGCGGGCCGGCAACCTCACCGGGCTGCTGCTGGTGCCTGCGGTGGCGGGGCTGGACGTGGGGCGGTATGGGTGGTCCAGCCTCGGGATATTGTATGCCGTCTTGGGCCTCATCATTATGGTGGTCTCGTCGGTTCTCATCAACTGGGCGATGATCGAGAACCCCTACTTCGAGCCGACGGTGAGGATCCAGGAGGACCGGGGGCACCGGGTGGTGTCCTCGGGGCCGTATGGGTTCGTGCGGCATCCGGGTTACCTGTCGGGGATCCTGTGGATGTCGGCTATCCCCTTGATCTTCGGATCCCTCTACGCGTTCGTCCCCGTCATCCTCTACAGCGCCCTGATGATCCTCCGCACCCACCTGGAGGACAGGACCCTCCACGAGGAGCTGACGGGTTACCCCGAGTACGCGGAGAGAGTCAGGTACAGGCTCCTCCCGGGGATCTGGTGAGGGCTCTTCGGACGGGAGCCGGCGGGTCGCGGGCGTCGCCGCCCGGGAGATGGGCGATCGGGGCCCGGGATTCGCGAACGGTTTTTATTCCAGCGTCGAATCTCTGGTCCCACCCATGTTGGGATTGAAGAGGGACCTCTGGCTGCTCTTCGCGCTGAACCTCGCCATCGGCTTCTCGGGTCAGTTCATGGCCCCCCTGTTCCCCCTCTACCTGGAGGGGCTGGGGGCCTCCGAGGTGGAGATCGGCATGGTCCTCTCCCTGGCGAGCGTCCTGGCCACGGCGCTGATGATCCCCGCCGGCCTCCTGATGAACCGGATCGGCAAGAAGCGGACGCTCCTGGTGAGCGTGGTGCTGGCAGCGCTGCCTCCCGCCCTCATCTCGTTGGTGAGCGACTGGAGGTGGGTGACCCCCCTCTACATGGTGTTCAACGCCTCCTTCTCCTTCTTCATAGTGGCCCGGATGGCGATGATCTCCGAGAGCGCCACGCCCGGGAACCGCGCCACCCTCTTCGGCATCATGAACGTCGCCTGGCCCATCGGGGGCATCGTCGCCCCCACGCTGAGCGGCTTCCTGGTGGAGAACTTCGGCTGGGCCCCCATCTTCCAGGTGACCACGGTGATCATGTTGGCCAGCCTGATCCCGACGCTGAGGCTGGAGGAGCCCGCCACCCCCGTTGAAGTGGAACAGGTTCCCGCGAAGCGTCCCTCCATCCTAGACGGGAAGTATCTTCCCTTCATGACCCTGATCTTCCTGTTCCACTTCCTCGCGGGGATGGTGGAGGGGATGATCGGCACCGTCCTGCCCCTGTTCCTGAAGAACCAGATCATGATCTCCGAGTCCCTGATCGGCCTCTTCTTCACGGCCTCGAGCCTCCTGATCCTGGTCATCCAGATCCCCAGCGGACGGCTGGCGGATCGATACGGGCGGAAGAAGGTCCTGGTGCTGAGCCTGCTGCCCCTGCCCCTGCTGCTGGGGGCCTGGCTGTTCGTGGACGACTGGCTGGTCCTCCTGATCCTCTACGCGGCGTTTAGCGGGTTCCGAAGCATGACCTGGCCGTCGAGCCTGGCGCTGCTGGCCGACTTCATTCCTTCGGAGCTGATGGGCTCGGCGCTGGGGGTCAGGATGACGAGCATGCGGCTGGGGAGCACCGTGACGCCGGTGTTGGCGGGGTATCTCTACAGCGGCGTGGGCTACAGGAGCCCGTTCCTCGCCTCCGCCGCTTTGGTCACTTTGTCCATAGTGGTCGCGCTGTCCTTCAAGGAGACGAGGGCCGAAGAGGATGAGGCCGAGGCGGTCCGGCCCATGGCACGAAAGGAGAACATGCACCAGGCGGAGAATCCTGGTGGGGTATGATCTAAAACATAGAGTTGAAGCCTAGCTGCGACTTTTCGCGTCTACGCTTTGAGCTCCCCTATCCGGGCTATGAAGGCGTCTGGGATCGGGAGGGTGTGGGCGGTGAAGTATTCTCTATGCTTTGAGATGAATGTGGGCCCCTGGAGCTGTTTCAGGAAGAGCTTGCCGTACTCCGTCGCCCGGAAGAGTCCGTCGGGGTCCTCTTGGTGAGCCCCACCTCTGTCAGCCTGCGGGCGTGCCTGCTGGTCTCCTGGCTTGAGAGGTTCAGGTCCTTTGCGAGGCTGGATATGCTGGACGGGCTGTCCCTTATCTGCTGGAGTATCCCGAGTCGGTCCTCGTTGGAGGCCTCGAACAGCAGCTCGGACAAAGGTTACATTAGAGGAAGCACTCGCCTGCCTCAGGGCCTCCGGTTGTTAGGTAAGTTAGAAACCCCAATCCTCTTTTTCTCATATTATTGAACTTTTATTTTCATCAGACGAGACTATCATTTTATCAATCATCAACTCTACTAGGCGACTATTCAAGAAGGCTGTATTATCGATCGAGGTTTATTCGTTACATCTCGTTGAATTACTGATAAATAAATGACCTATTCCGATGTCAGAGCCTGCAATTACGACATCTCATTGGATCATCCCCTTGGTCGCTGGAAACGAGACAAGTCGTTGTCCACAGGCGTTAAAAAGGGAACAGGGGCTATGTCGACTGTGTACCGATTCGGGTAACAATGGGCGTGCTTGTGACGTTAAAAGATACTATATCGATGTTGAGAGATACGACTGGGTGGATGTCACCGACAATTTCAAAGGCATTGAATCCATTTTCCACCGTAATCGCACGAGAGTAATGATCAATTTTTACCGGAAATATGCGGAAGGTAACCCTGTCCTGGATGTTGGGTGCGGCACCGGCCTCATCCTCAGAAAACTACCCACCTCTTCAATAGGCTTAGACATCAATCCGTGGGCCGTAGAAAAGGCGCGGGAGCACGCACCTGGTTCGCAGTTGGTAATCGCGGACGCCGAGGCCATTCCCTTCAGGGACAGTTCAGTAACAACGGTCATATGCACCGAGACCATAGAACACCTCCCAGAACCCGGAACAGCCATCAGAGAAATCCATAGGCTCCTCAAACAGGAAGGCAAGCTGATCGGATCCGTCCCTCACGACATTTTCCTCTGGAAACTCAGGGTCCTCAGCAGCACCTGCCCCCATTCCGAACCCTTCCATAATCAATTCAAGCTGAAGGAGATGCAGAAACTGCTGGACGCATTCAAGATAGTGCATATAACAACCTCATTGTTGGGACTCAATATCGTGTTCGTGACGGAGAAGGAAGCCTCTGAAGCGAAGAGAGGAAAACAATGATTAGACCGAAGAGTAAAAACAGGGATAAGGAGGGGGGGTTTCTCTCCAACGATTTTTTAAATAAGAAGATTTGGAAGTTGGATGTCGCTCAAGTAATTGTTTGGTCGGAGATCCTGGCTTATACAGTCGTTTTTTCGCTATTCACTATTTCCAAGCACAGGGCATTCTATTCGTACGCATGGGATCTCGGCATATTTAACCAAGCATTCTGGACCACCGTGAACCTGGGACGAGTGTTCTATTACACATGTGAACTACATTTCGTAAAGGGAGGGTCCTTCTTCGGAATACACTTCAGCCCAATCCTATATTCTTTGGTACCCCTTTACGCCCTTTTCCCAGGTCCAGAGACGCTGCTGATCATCCAATCGTTTATAGTCGGTGTCGCCGCTTACCCCCTCTACCTGATTGGGAAAAAGGTTATCGACAAGAGATACGCCCTCCTTTTCTCGCTCTTCTATCTCATAAATCCCGTGGTCCACGGGATCAACTCGTACGATTTTCATGTGCAGATCTTCTTCCCATTCCTGATATTCCTGTCATACTATTTCTACGTCTCCAAGAAGTGGATAAGCCACCTTCTGTCACTACTACTGGTTTTGATGGTCCAAGAGCAAGCGGTTTATATCGTGTTCTTTTACGGATTGCATGAGATTGTTGAGAAACGGCAGCTGATTTACGATTCGCTGACGAGGGATTCTATACCGAACCTAGAGGGTTTGACGCCCTTCGTAATCATCATACTCTCCTTCCTCTGGTTCTACGTCTCGTCAACGGTGATCCATCACTACAACCCCCAACTGCCCGACGAGCTGAAGTCGGTGCAACACTTCGCCATCCTAGGGGCACCAGAACCTGGGCAGATCCCATTTTACATCCTGAGGAATCCTCTAAGCGTCCTGTCGGCCCTATCCTTCGACTGGTACGAGAAATTGTCCTATTTACTGTATCTATTAGCGCCCTTCCTCTTCGCCTCGCTGTTTAAACCAGGCATTTTGCTGCCCACGGTTCCCTGGTTCGCGATATCCTTTCTGTCCAACTATGCCCCCTACTACAGGCTGGGCTTCCAGTACCCCGCCTACGCTATCCCATTCATCTTCGTCTCCTCACTATTTGGGCTCAGAGAACTCACAAAGCATAACCTCAGCGAAAATTTCTCCACCCTAAGAAACCTGCTAACTCTCATCATCGTCATAAACATAGCCTACGCCTTTTCCTTCAGCCCCCTGAGCCCCTTGATGCGGGGGAACTACCCGGGCCCCTCCTACCAGAAGTTCAGCCGCACGGAACATGTGGAGAAGCTGAACGATGTCTTGGAGCTAATTCCAGGCGACTCATCCGTCCTGACACAGGACAACCTGTTCCCCCACCTGTCATCCAACGAGAAGGCGTACGTCCTCTTCCCACCTATCCAAGGCGAGAACCCCTTCTACAAGGAGGCACTGAACTACCTGATGAACCTAAACACGGATTACATATTCATCGACTTAGAGACCGACCCTCACAGCTCCGCTTCCGTCGCTTTCAAGATACAAAACAATTACACCTATGGCCTGGTTGCCTATATAGACAACATATACCTTTTCAAAGCCAATTACACGGGCGAACCAGAGATCTACGAGAACATCCATAGGAAATACGACTACGATGACCTCACCCTCAAGAACGCCAAGGTCATCAAAGACCCGACGTCAACGAGCGGGAAGGTCGTCGTCTACGACTATAAAACCGAGTCGGACACGGTGTGGTACGGCCCCTACGACATCCTGTCCTCCGGGACATACAAAGTCACGTTCCGGTTAAAGTCCAGCGGGGACAGCAGCAGCGCCTTCATTTGCGTCGACGTACACACCGGCGGAAGGGTCCTGAACTCCACGACACTAGACCGAGAGACCATCCCGGAGCCGAACGATTGGTTTCTCTGTGACCTAGTCTTCTCCCTGCCCGAATTCGCCACCGACGTAGAATTCAGGGGATTCAACGACGGACGCCCCACGGACATCTGCCTTGATTACATCGATCTAAGGCAGCTGAGCCTCGACGAGAATCTACTCCTCACCAAGCTCATCCACGAATACTACACCCTCCTGCTGGGGAGGACCCCGGGGACCCAGGAACTCGATCACTGGATGGATAGTCTCAGAAGCGGGGGTTCGAAGGCGGACCTTGTGAAAGCCCTCCTAAGCTCGAAGGAGCAGAAAGAAAAATGGGAGGATAGGATCTTCGCGGCCTCCCTGCACCTCCAGCTCCTCGGGGAGTCGTTGGACCATGAGCAGATCGAAACCCTAACCGAGTCTGGTGGCCTTTGGGAGGAGCTGCTTCAGGGATGGATGAACGGAACGGAGTGGGATACGGCCCTCGGAGGCCTGGACAACCGCCGGTTCGTCGAGAAGCTCTACAGGAATTTGCTGGAGAGGGAGCCCGACGAAGAAGGGCTGGAAGCCTGGACAAAGACCCTGGACTCCGAAGAGTCGACCCGTGCACAGGTGATTACCAGTTTCTACGAAGGCGAGGAACACATGCAACGGATGGAGGCCGAGAGGATCGTCTACAAGCTGTACATAGGCCTCCTGGGCAGGGCCCCGGGTCGCCTGGACCTAGAATACTGGGCAGGGCGAGTCCGGTCAGGGGCCTCCGAGAGGGACATCATCTCCGAGTTCATCTACACCTACGGGTTGTGAAGGCCGTGCACGAGAAGGAAGAAAGTCACAGCCGAAGAGGAGGCTTACATGTATTGGAGACGGGACGCAGGTTTAATTCCTGGAAGAGTGGGCTGACAACCGTAAGCCTTCTGTTGCTGTCCAGGGTGGCTGTGGTGGCGTTGGGCGCCGCCGGCTCCGTCTTCGGCATCAGGACGCCGAACCCGGGGGAGGGGCTGTGGCATCACGACATACCCATTATAGGGCTCTTCGCCCGGTGGGACTCTGCCATGTATCTAGACATAGCCCTCATCGGGTACTGGAAGAACGCCCTCTACGCCTTCAGACCCCTCTTCCCCTTCATCCTCAATGCCTTCCACCACTGCTTCGGCAATCCCCCGAGGGAAGCAGCGATAATCGCCGGGTTCGCATGGAACCTGGCGTGCCTAGTGCCTTTAGGCCTACTCTTCCACAGGCTGACGGCCCTCGTCTACGACGAGGAAGCGGCCCAGAGGTCTACGATGCTCCTAGCCGTACACCCGTCAACCCTGTTCCTGACCGCCACATACCCCCAGACAACGTACCTCCTCCTCGTGGTCGCCGCCTTCTATCTCCTTGAGACCGACAGGGTCATCCCGGCTGGTTTGCTCGGTCTCCTCGCCGGCCTCACCCGGACCGAGGGGGCCTTCCTGTTCATCCCTTTCCTCTTTAAATACATCTACCACAAGCGTGACCTCAGATATTTGTTCGCCGCCGCGGCATCCGCCACCGCCTTCCCAGCCTTCATGCTGCTGTCACACCTGAACGGGGATGGCTTTTTCACGCCCCTGCTGGTCCAGATGGGCTGGGACACGACCACAGTGTGGAACATTTTGAGGGTCTACGAGCCGGGGCAGTTGGCCTTCTACTCCCTAGGGTTCATAACCATGTCCCTGAGCGCCGCCTCCGTCTTCGGGTTCTTCATGGGGGACAAATCGATCCAGGACAGGGAAACCCCCTACTTCACCTGGGCCCTTGCGTTGTTGACCGTCTTCGTGGTCACCGGAGAGATAAGGTCGTGGAGCAGGTTAACCATGACGATCCCCCCTGTAATCTGGGGCTTATCCCAGCGGTCCGAGGAGAACCCGCGCATGTACAGGGTTCTGTTGGTCGCCTTCACGATGCTGATGTCGTTCTCAACAGTCAGCTACGTGAACTGGTATCAGGTGCTTTGAGGGTGATCAGCACCCCGAAGCCACGAGGGTGTAGATGTCCCCCTGGCCTGGAGCGTCAACGAATCCGTCCTGGTCAGTGTCCTCCCATTTTACGACCACCCAGCTATAGGAGTATGAGGTCAGGTCTGGGTAGATGACGTGCTCGAAATACATCCCAGCAGCATAGGTTCCATGCCTCCCGAATCCATAGAAGAGCAGCATACGCCTGCCCGCTCCATCCCTATAAGTCTCGATGACGAACATATCCTGGTCTTGGTTGACTGTTGACACGGGTAGGCCTGCGCCGAGGATGCACTCCCCGTCCCAGCGCCGGAACAGGCAGACGCCGTCTGCGCAGAGGAATTGGATGGGCGCTCTGTCTGCCCGGGGGGTCGACTCGGACTCGGCGTACCTGACGACGGAGTTGATCTCGGGGCCGCCGAAGCTGATTATACTGGTGCCGGACTCTCCCAGGGGGCGCCCGGAGGACTGGTCGACGAAGATGCCGTCGGTGTCTAGACCTTTCTCCATTGAAGAGAGTTTGGTACAAAGGAAGACCGAGGCTAGCCAGTCGTTCACAATGGCAGCGCTAAGGTTCAAGGGTTTACTGAGGCTGTCAGAGGGGTAGATCACCCTCACCGGTTTAGAGGCAAAAGCGGCTTGAAAATCTGAGAGTTTAATTGAGTTGATGACCCTCAGCCTCTGGATGTTCTCCTTAGTCTCGTTGTAAATTTTGTAAGGTTCTGCGCCGCTGGCATCGTAATGAGGCTCAATCTGGATCCTCTCCTGGTATTCGTTCCAGCCGAAGATTCCGATTATGTCCAAGTTACCCTCGGCTGCCTGGGCGAGGGCGAACTCCCACTGGCGGTCGTAGAGACCCTCCGAATAGTTGACGTCGAACCGTCGCCAGCTGGGGCGGAAGCCGCTCGTGTGGAGTCCCCAGTCGTCGAACCTCGGGAGGACGCTGCAGTAACGGTTCCTCGCCCTCTGGGTCTCATCGTCGAACCAAGGAGGGTAAACCGATGTTCCGTCGGAGGTCTCACCCCCTTCGCACAGCATCCAGACCCAGTCTTCCCAGGGTTCCATAGGGTCGCAGTCCCCTGCGACATGAACGTTGAAAAGGTGCGTTTCAGGAGGCTGCGCTGGGTTAAAGAAGACTAGGAGGGGCTTGCCCTCGTACTCAAAGTAGGTGTCGTAGTGGGGTTCCACGAAGTTCTCCTGGACGTGTTTGTAGACGGACTCGTAATCGAAATGCGCCTCCCCAGTAGGAACTCTCCCTTCAGCTATCGCTAGACGATCGCCCTCAAAGGGCTCGACGACGATGGCGAAATCGAGGGGGTCATCATACTTTTGGTTCACTTCTAAAAATTTTTTAATGGCACCGTCTTCGAAGGACCTTGGTCCCCACCAGGAAAGGAGAACTAGGTCGATGCCAGCTTCATACATGAGGGAGATCTGCCATTCGATGACGGTTTCGTTGTAGGACGAGTAGCAGCCTATGACAGGAGTGTCCAGGGTGTTGTCCCAGTGGCGGGGTCCTTGCGAACCGTTCTCGTTGCCGAACCATGCGTAGTAGTAGACAGCTACGTACACTCGATTATCCACAAACTTGGGTAATGTAGTATTCTCAGGTTGCTCGTGGTTAACAGGTTGCTTTGATTTGGGTCCAGATTTGAGAAGGGTAACGTTCTGGGCTAGTAGTATGATCAGGAGCGTCGATAAGAATGTGCTTATGCCAATTTTTTTCAGCACGATTGATCCGCCCAGTAGATTTTCGCATCCTATGACCGCAAGTAATGAGATTCAGACTCCGTTAATCGTAAATAGCTATTGTTCCTTTGTCGCCAACGTCAAAGTAAAACGACTGGGGTTCTACAATTAAATAAATGGTTTAATGCCTAACAGAAATCTTCTCCTCGTTGCTAACGCGTTGCGATCCTTTTAGTTTTGAGTGTGTTTCCAGCCTAATGGTGTTGGTGACAATTTGTTGAATTATTTAGAACTGAAACTTCACTTAGATGATTGTTCAGGAAAATGTCGATGTCTGCGTTACCATCCCCACTTACAATGAAGCAGGGTCGATCAAGGAGCTAATTTATTCTATCGAGGAACTCGGAGAATTTACATGCTCAGATCGTTATCGTTGACGACAATAGTAGCGGTGGGACATTAGACATTGTCAGAGAACTGGTTCAAGAGTATGGCAATATTGCTTTGGTTGTGCGTAGAGGAAAGCTTGGACTCGGATCAGCGATAATAGACAGCTTCAAGACGGCTTTGAGCCTTGTTCCACAGCCTCGTTTCGTAGTGACCATGGATGGGGACCTCTCCCGCGCGCGCTGGTCGCCGTCTCGGTGTTAGTAGGGCTTGCCTTCAAGGAGGCAAGGGCCGAGGAGAGCGGGGTCTAGATTATCCAGACGGATTGATTGGGGCTACGCTCGCAGGGTGCGCGCGCCCTCTGGCTGGGAATGGCTTTTCTAAGAGTCCGCCCCCTGTTTCCCTGATGCGTGGGGTGGAGTTCAGGATCCGGACGAGGGCGTCCGATGCGGACGTTGAGCTCTTCGACAGGCTGAACTTCGAGTCCTTCAGGCTCACGTTTCTCGGGGGTGAGGAGCTGAGCGACGAGGAGGCCAGGGTCCGGTTCGATGAGTTCGAGAGGGGCGATCCGCTGGATCCGTGGGGGGAGGGTCACGAGGTGTTCTTCGGGGAGGACGGGGCGGGGGTTCCGGTGGGGCTGGTCTGGGTGGCGGTCCGGGGGCCGTTCTGGAGGTGGGGTGAGAGGCTGGCCTGGGTGTATAATCTTCACGTGGTTCCCGGGTTCAGGAGGCTGGGGCTCGCTAGGACGCTGCTGGGGGTGGCGGAGGGGTGGGCCCGGGATCGGGGGCTGGGGTTGATGGCCCTGCACATCTCGGCGTGGAATGATGCCGCGAGGAGCCTGTACGAGTCGGCGGGGTATGGTCTTGTCCACGAGCACGGGGAAAGCCGCTTCTACGAGAAAAAACTGTGACCGCAACTGGTGGAGGGGGAGGGGGATGAGTCTGGTCTTAGGCCTGCATTCTTTTCCTGCTCAGGCTTCGTCGAGCCGTCTCAGGGCGTCCAGTGCCTCTTCCGTCATCCGGTATATGGTTTTCTTTCCCATTCTGCCGTGCTCCTCTATGACGAGTACTCCTTCTCTGAGGAGTCTGCTCTTCTCTCTCTCGCTGAGGATTCCTGCTACTACGTGATCCGAGGTGATCTTCTGGAGTTCGTCGTTGTACAGGTGTACGAGGTTGTCGAAGGTTCTGCTTTCCACCCAGTCTAGGGTTTTGGAGGGGATTCCGTGGAAGTCTCTGAGGTGGGCTTGGAAGCGCAGGTCGCTCTCGTAGCGTGCGCCGCAGTGGGGGCAGATGTGTTTGGGCTGCGTCTCGCGGTGGGATTCCCCGTGGACGAGGCGCTCGTGCACGGCTCTCCCGTGCTTGGTGTCGAAGGTGCGCTCGCATCCGGGGTGACGGCAGATGTTGTATATGATCCTAAACCCCTCGGGTATAGGGTGGGTGCTGGAATAAAAGGGTTCGATGTTGTCTGGATGGGTGGCCGTATTTGGGCTTGCACTGGGCGCTGTTGCGGTGGCTGTCTTGGTCTTATCGGTTTGTGTGTGGGGGGGTTCTTGTTATTTGTCTTTGAGGGCTTGTTGTAGTTTGATTATTTCTCTTCTGTTGTCTACTGTGGCGGTGAGGGTGAGGAGGTCGAGGGGGGAGGGGATCTGGGTGTGGATCATGGCGGCCTGTTCGTTGGCCCATGTGGGGTAGAGCTGGTCGAGGGCGTCTTGGAGTTCGTTGGCTTTGAGGGCTTGGCGGTAGGTTTTGCGGAGCATTTTCATTTTGTCTTGGAGGCGGGTTCTCATGGTTCCTTTGGTGGTTCTTCCCATGGTGGTTGTGGTGGGGGTGGGGGTTGATAAGTGGTGCCCAGTTCCTTGGACCTGGGAGGTGCGTGAACGTGGCGGGGTGTGCAAGTGTAAATTGATGATAAATTATTTATACTTTGATTTTTAATGGATGCTTACGGGTGAATGGCTTGCCTGTGTTTGACGAGTACGGGACGGGTCAGGTCAATCCGGAGTCGGCGCTCTACTACTGTAAGGGCTGTGGCGAGATTATTCCTCTCTCGAAGGGTGAGAGGTTCCCGCCGTGCGCTGATTGTGGTGACGCTACTTGGATGGCTGTTGCTATCGCGGGGGAGGCTGGGAAGGAGTACGGGATCGGCGGGGATAGCCCCGAGTCGGGTCTGTTCCTCTGCACCAACTGCATGAAGCAGATTATTCCCCTCGCTAAGGGGGACAACTTCCCTCCGTGTGCCTCGTGTCGCGCGGCTGGTATTAAGTGGCGGATGATCGTCCACGCTTGAGCGTGCCGGATCTTTATTTTCCCTTTTTTTTCTTGTTCGGCGTGTGCTTGGGTTCGATGTGGGCTTGCTGGGGCTTTTGGTCTTTGGGGGTTTGGCGGTGGGTCTTGCGGAGCATTTTCATCTTGTCTTGGAGGCGGGTTCTCATGGTTCCTTTGGTGGTTCTTCCCGTGGTGGTTGTGGTGGGGGTGGGGGGTTGATAAGTGGTGCCCAGTTCCTTGGACCTGGGAGGTGCGTGAATATGACTCAGTGGGCGGCGGGGCGGACGCCGAGGTGGCTGATATAGTCCCGGGTGGGGCTGTAGCCGGGGGTGAGGTGGGCGGAGGTAGCCTCGGCTAGGAGGTACTGGAGGTTGCCTAGCAGGAAGAGCCAGCCAGCACGCCTCTCACCCTTCATTTTAATCGAGAGAATTATTGGGATTGATAATCCTTAATACTTATAGATTTAAAAAACACCAGAGCAGGTCTCAAAATAACGAGAAAAACGTTATTGTAATATTTACCCATATATTTATTCTAATACCAGATGACTAGCAGACGATCTAAAGAAGAAGTCAGATATTATATGTCACGCATCCGTTCAAAAAACACAAAACTCGAGGAGAAACTTGAAGAGATTATTAGTCAACTTGATGTAGAATATGTAAAATATTACGATATTATTGGGAAACCTGATTTTGCTTTCCCCAACTTGAAGATAGCCATCTTTGCTGACAGCGACTTCTGGCACGGTTATAATTGGGATGAAAAGAAACATGCTATAAAAACAAACAAAGAATTCTGGCATAAGAAAATAGAGCGAAACATTCAACGTGATATTGAGGTAACTAAAGAACTAAAAAAACAAGGTTGGACAGTGATCCGATTTTGGGGGCACGAGATACGCCGGCAGTCTGATAAGTGTAAATCTATCATTTTAGAGATAATGAAGGGGTTTGCGCCCTTCCAACAATACAGTCCTTGAGACAAATTAGACGGGGATGTTCCCAATGGAAATAATCGGGATTGAGATCATGTGCGGAATCGGAGGAGGTACTAGAGGCTTCCTCGATGGGGGCATACGTATCTTAAGAGGTATTGATAAAGACAAAAACTGTCAAAAAACATATGAGGAAAATAACAAACCCGCGAAATTTCTACACAAAAACATTTTAGATCTTACTTCTGATGAATTGTTATCCGGAATCGATAGAGAAAACGATTCCAAGTTTGCGATAATAGCGTGCGCTCCCTGTCAACCGTTTTCTAGAGCAGGTGTACAAGATCCAGAAGATATTAGAACAAGCTCGATTTTGGCAGTAAACAAATTTATTTATGATATAAAACCCGACTTCGTTTTCGTTGAAAATGTACCGGGATTCATGAAATTCTATCCCGAGATCTATGAACAGTTCCTAGAGCCCTATAATGAGATGAACTACCATTATGATTGCGACGTTGTAAATCTAAGGGTATATGGGGTCCCTCAAAATCGTCGTCGGTACTTATTTCTAGCATCTCGAGATTATGAGATACAACTCCCTGAACCAACGCATGGATCTGGACTTCTTCCGTTTGTTACTGTGAGAAACGTAATAGAGCCTTTTTCACTATTAGAGCCTAATGAATACCATAGAGGAGCTCCTAATCATGATTGCTATAATTTGACGGAAAAAACTATTAATCGTTTAAAACATACGCCGTCAGACGGGGGCAGTTGGAAGGATTGGCCTGAAGAGCTAATTTTAGATTGTCATAAAGAGAGGAAAGGACACTATGATGTTTATGGTAGAATGAGATGGGACGAACCTGGCCCTACCATAACCTGTCGTAGTATAAATGTATCAAACGGGCGATTTGCTCATCCAATCCATAATAGAGGTATTTCCGTGAGAGAAGCTGCTGCTCTACAAACATTCAGTAACAATTTCATTTTCTATGAATCGTTGACTGCATCAGCTAGGTACATTGGTAACGCTGTACCTCCCATAGTAGCAAAAAAAATTGCAGAAAAAATTATCTGTACGATATGATGTGGGTACTATTTATTGCATACATCAATAATTTTCTCCAATATTTCTCAGGTTTTCATAATAAACATGAGAGACATCAGGATTATTATGAGGAAATAATTAATATAATTTTAATATAATTATGGTTATTATTAACATAATAATCAAATCACTTATATTGGGGCGTTGTTTCGGAGTTATTAATATGATTGTCCCTGAGAAGATAGGTAGAGTCGTTACAACAGAAAGGAGCCCCTCCTTTATAGATGTCGATGTTCGACTCGATCCTGGAAAAACAGTAAGGCCAGGGCAACTACTATTTGCGGACATAAGTAAAAGCGGATCTCGACAACAACTCTCAATATTAAGGGTATCAACAGCAAAGGAGATAAATCCATACGAGGATCCTTTGAGCTCTCAAATAAGAGACACATTCAATATAGAGTCGTCGCGAGGTCGCGAAGATCTTTTACGGAAATATATTGTGGCCAGAACTCAACTAATTGAAGTGATACATCAAAATCAGGATAATACCTTCGTTTTTAAGGAGCCCTCAATAATAGTTCCTGCTGGAACGGAAGTTTATGAGACTTTTCAGGACATGACAAACACAGTACTTGGATTTCCTGATGAGGATTCATCTACTTCGATAATCATTGGCTCGGTGATTGGTAACGATGCCATTATTGGCACAATCGACGCAAACAAGGCTCTGCCTAGACATATTTTAATTGTGGGTAGTACCGGAACTGGAAAATCGTACCTTCTTGGTAAGATTACTGAGGAATTAAATCGCTTAGGAATAAGACACGTCAATATAGATGTCCATGGTGAGCTTTGCGATGCAACACAACAACTTGGGGGCGATATCCTCATTCCAGGTAAAGATATAACGGTACAACTATCCTCGCTTGAAGAACCTGAAGTTCTTAATATGATACCAATACAACACCAAATGCACATCGATATCGTAGCACGTGCATTCCTCGGACTAAAAAAAATGAGAAAGCCCTTCGGTGTAAATGAGCTAGAACGTGAAGTAATACATGTGGCAAATGAGTTCAATGCTACAAAAAACACGATAGCCATAGTAAGTGCAAGGGTCCAAACTTTAAATGGACTTTCAATTCTTGGTCAGGGATTCAGTTGGTCTGAGGCTCTGAAAGAAGAAGGGGCATTACTTAACGTAGATTGCCGAGATTTGAGTCAATGGGAATTAAGAACAGTTGTTGGGGCAGTAGCTCGAGAATTGATGTATCTGAGAAAAGATGGGCGGATAGAGCCCTTCGTTCTATCTATGGACGAGGCACATCTCTTTTTACCAAGTGGTGACACAGCCCCTTCATCTCAAGTTCTCGCAGAACTCATTAGGATGGGAAGACACTTTGGAGTTGGGATAATCGTATCCTCTCAAAGCCCCGGAGATATTGATCGGAGGATAACAAAGATTACCAACACTAGGTTCATATTTGCTATTGAACCCTCCGAGCTCTCGTCAGTAAGCGGATTACTAGGAGATACGCCTCGTGATCTTATGGATAATATTCCAAGATTACGAGTGGGAACGTGTCTACTCGCTGGGAGTAGAGAGACCGTAAAACATTCATTGATCCTCAAAGTGGGTAAAAGAACTACGACAGATAGTGGAACCACTCCCCTAATGATTAATCCATAATTGTTTAAAAAGGATGGATATAAAAAATGAAGGACTTGAAGCGGGTATTAATTGAACTACTGAAATCAACTGAGAAACCCATGTCAGTTGGCAACATTTTAGGAGAATTGAGTGATGAATACGATGTCCGTCCTTCAACTATCCGCCAGGCGCTAAGAGAACTAGAAAAAGACAAAAAAATTGTCTCTTTTACCGAAGATACGGATTCCGCTGGCAGGCCTAGAAAATTATATCGACCGATAGAAAGGGAGGCAGTTCGAGAAGAAAATACTCTAACTAGAGAAGCTATTGAACGGAAAAACCTTCTTCGCGATTTAATACATGATTCGGCAGGCAGGTATTCAACGATACCTTTCGAGCGTGTCCAAAATATATTCAAAATGGCCGCTGAAAAACTTTTGAAAGAAGATCCTAGAGTTTTATTCTTACAATATGCGAATTGGTTACAAGAAAGACATAGAACTGAAATCGATCTCTACAAAAAGAACAGAGATGAAGGTCTAAGGCAAGAAGCTGAAAAGCACCGAAGAAATATTGAAAGCCTGGCAAAATTTGGCGATAGTGTTTTTACCCGTATGCTTGGGGTTCCCACTCAGATTAGAGAAAAAGGCACCCTAGAACCTGGTCCTTTCCGCTTAAAACTGAATTGGAGAAGTCTGGAGGATGATTCTAATATCGATAATGATGAATTAATGAAATATATTAGCTGGTCAGTTTATGGACCATCTGTTATAGAAGCATTTTCGATTAGTGGATTAGAACCACCTATACATGTAGGTGGTTCAGATACTTCCGTACAACCTATTACACTTTCTACACTTCTTCCTTGGTTAGTAGAACGCTCTGAAATGAATATTATAACAGCGGTTGGAGTCCGATATGACATATATCGAGACGTCAGGGATTTGGATCGTCAACCCGAGCCAAAAGTTTTAGCAGAATATGAACGTACTCAAGCTATAGAAGAGGGTCTTCTCATCCCGCCCTCAGGAACTCTCGGATATAGACCCGAAATGGAAAACCGTATTAGAGAAGCTGCAATGGATCTTCGACAATACATCAAAGACTTCGATCTTATGTTTAGTAATGAACCCGCTGTTAAGATCAGTTTTCGCGATGGTAGGATCTTTCCTATGGAACACAGATTAAGTGATGCTTTACAACTCGGGCTCCACGGCGACATGGTCAGATCCGCATTAAAGGCATTTAGAAACATCACTAATATTATCGGCACTGAAAATGGAGAAACATTATATTGTGGTTTCGTAAAGCGAGCGGGAGTAGCGATTGTGGCCCCTTTGGTTATTTGGTACATTGGCTTTGGGTCAGCCGAAGGCTCTAATCCTTCTTTAGATCCAGAAATGACTCTTGAAGATTATCTCAGTTCTCCTTTTAGTGATAATTACGTTGTGAACCAACTTTTCTCGGTTATAAGAGACAAATTAGGAGAAGACGAAGTTTACATTACATTTCGAGTATTAAGAAGATACCAATCAATGGAGGAACCAATAGTTCAAAACTTCACACCATCGGCTGACAGGAAAGAATGGTTCCAAAGATTAGCTGACATTAAATCTTACGTGTTCGGAAGCAGTTCGGAAGAAACTGGTCTTGAATTAATAGCTAACCTTTGTGCAAGAGCAGCAGTGGTACAATTCTATTGTAGCTTAAGCATCAATCCTAATTATGAGCCTCATGCGCGCCTTCCCCGTATAGAATTTCTCTTACCTTTTCCTGATTTTGCTGAAACTTTACAATCTCCTCAAACTGGAAATGAAAAGCAATTGCTCTATTTAACAAAGATATTAAGCGTAATTTTCTATCCTGGAATATTAGTCAACTATCAAGATTCATTATTTTATTTCCGTCACAACTCTCCAGAGGTTTTTCTGATACCCAAACCCCTATTCGAGGCGCATGATTCCGCCAAATTAATAGCAAATGAATACAGGGATGACTTTATTGAATTACTAATTAGAGAAGCAAGGATATATTGGATAACAAGGACTCGTGGTCAATCAGGATTCATTGTATAAAAAGAAATACCCCCCTTATTTCATAACTGTATGTTGGGTAAACTCTTTTTTAATTTTGAAAACAAGTCTGTGAATGACTCTGCTTCTTCTACAATGTATTCTTCAATCTTATCGTATTCCTCGTTCTCATACAGTCCGGGAATCTCAGTGTTGTCTATAGTCGCATTTTGATTCAATATGTCAGTGTAGCCCCTGAACTGTCCATCATTCATCAGTACCAGAGTGTTTTTCAAATTGATAAACGGACGTTCAGTGCAGTGATCCAGATCCATTCCCTTTAGGCCATATCGCTTCAACCGTTCATTGAGGAAGTTGAATTCGAATAGAAGATTATCGCCAACAAAAATATAATCCCAATAATTATCGCAATGAATCTTAGGCAAGAATTCCTCCAATATCTCCTTCTCGGAACTCTCCCATTCCTTAAGGATGTTAACGGGCCCCACTCCCTTTCCATAGGAAAGTCGTTGCCATTGAATAGTAATGATTTTATCTTCTGCTGGATCCCATCCCGTAGTCTCTATGTCGAAATAATATTCAGTCATAATCCAAACATAGATTATTTTCAATTTAAACTTATCCCACTCCTGTAAAGAGAAGACCTATTCAACATATAATTTCATTAGGGGGGAGGGAGGGGTCATACATCAGCCCCGAAAACAACGCCATCCGACAAAAGAAACATGAATATCGCTTCCCCCCTTCAGACCCAGCACGGAAATGTGCTCCCAACCCCAGGAAAACCGCACGAAAAACCCTTAATCCATCAGTAGCGAGATCAGAAAATAATCGTCTGTAATATTCAAGGGCATATTTTCTATGGGTCTACATTTAATGTACTGATGGTAACAGAATCTGATACCAACGATACAGAAAATATAATCTCGAGAAGCGATCGATGATAGGAGTAAAGCTGACATAAAGAGCAGTTTAGACTTTCGCCATCCCTTATCGAAAAATGAAAGCACTCTCGACGAATTAAAGAAAAACCTTGAAAAAAAGCTTAAAAAATCGACAACAGCGAGACCACAACACGACAACAAAACACAGGATAATCCATAGCCAACTCACGAGCACTCCCTCACGCGGGCGCGAGCCATCCGACTCCGGGTAAAATCTCAGGCCATTCCAAGAAAAGACACGCATCAAACCCAGACGCCCACAACCCCCGAACAGGGGGGGAGGGGGGGGTCATACATCAGACCCCGAAAACAACCCCAAACAACAAAAAGAACCCCCAAACAACCCCGATCACGATCGAATCATGTCAAAAGGAGCACTAATGCATGCCCAAAACCCACACCCCAACCCACACCCCCCAAACCCCTTATGACCGGTAACCAGTCATAACCCTAGCATCCGCTAACCCCACAAAAATGCAGCCGCACACAGACACTCCGATGTCTCCCCTAAGACCAGGAAACCATAAGCCGACAACTCGGGCGTTTGGGGGCCGCGGGCTGAACGCCTCGGCCAAAGCCTTGGCGCGTACACCCCAGCTCCATCAAACCCGTCTTCTACGGGCGCCCTCCACCCGCCCCACAGGACAAAGCCTGCAGAAACGGGACGGCCGTCTATTTTCAGGAGCGGCTTCGGGCTTAGATGCTTTCAGCCCTTATCCGCGAAGGCTTAGCTGCCCGGCGGCGCCCTGTCGGACGACCGGTACACCAGAGGCCTCAGCATCTCGTTCCTCTCGTACTAAAGATCCTTTCCCATCAGACGACCAACACCCCCAACAGATAAAATCCGACCTGTCTCACGACGGTCTAAACCCAGCTCACGATCCCTTTTAATAGGCGAGCAGCCTCACCCTTGGCCCCT
>JAUWBQ010000058.1 GCA_030601645.1 Candidatus Bathyarchaeota archaeon
GGGATGTACGAAACGAGTACGTAACTCTGGGACAAGCCCTGGAGATCTATGGAGTGGCAATAGACGGGAAAACCCTCGAAATAGACTGGGAGAAGACCGTGGAGGCAAGGGGGAAAGGTTAGGGCTGAAGGAAACTCAACCGTTAGTGGGCAATGAAGCGGGTTAAGTTCAATACAAATGCGCCGTCCTTAAGAGGGAAAGCAGTATGGTCGAAGGTGAAACCGGGCTGCTACGGTTTATGTACCTGACCAATTTCCTCACCTCTGTCACTTTTGGTACTGCGATCTACCTTCTTCCCGTCTTCGCCGAGGGGCTCGGAGCCTCCTACATCGACCTTGGGATAATCGGGGCCGTGGGCAATGCTTTCTACACGATCTCTACCCTCGTCTCCGGCTTCCTCCTGGACCGGTTGGAGAGGATCCGCTTCTACATGGCATTCAGCATCCTCGGCTCAATGGCCGTCTTGGCCTTCTCTGCTACGACACGGGTTTCAGAGGTGGTGGTCGTTCGCGGCTTTCTCGGGCTTGCATCGGCGGCCTTCTGGGTGGCGGCAAGCACGCTCATCTCCGACATGTCACCCCCCGAGCTGTTGACCCAATCCATCGGCAGGTACAACCTCTCCTGGATCATTGCATTCATTGCGGGGCCCTTCCTTGGTGGGATCATCTCTGACGCCTGTGGTTTTCCCGCCCTCTTCGTCCTGTTGTTCGCCCTCGGCATTGTTAGCTTCGTCGTCATCCTACGGAGGTTGCATCCCCGTGTCAAGAGTTTGAATAGGGACAGGAGCAAAGGGTTCGACCTATCAGCGCTGAGAGGCCTACAACTCGCCTATTTCGCCCTGGTCCCTTATGCGGTCGTCTTGGGTGTCTACATGGCCATCCTGCCCGGACATATGAAGGGCCTCGGCATCCCGGGCTCCATGGTCGGGTTGCTCCTCACCGTATCGAACGGTTTCAGGGGCCTTGGCTTCTTCAGCGCTAAGAGGTTCGTCTCCTGGGGCGCAGGGAGGTCTCTGTTCGTTGCCTCCCTCCTCATGTGCGTCGCTCTCTCCCTGGTCGTCTACTCCGTTGATGCCCTGGGATTCTTCCTGCCTCTGGCGATGTATGGTCTTGCGGGGGGGATAGTCACGCCTGTGATACTCGACTACATCGCCTACCGGACTCCGAGCGATGCTCTGGGAACGGCCATGGGAGTCCACGAGGCTATTTACGGCTTCGGGATGTGTGTAGGGCCAGTCGCAGGCGGCTTTATAGCTGACGCCTTCAGCCCCTCCACCCTTTACGTATCCCTGGCTTTTCTCTCCCTGTTCATGCTGCCCTTTTCGAGGGCCCTGGCGAAGGAGCAGTCGAGACGAGGTGGTTGAGGGAGAACGGTGTATATTATAAAGAAAATGCGTAGTAAAATATGAGATTAGTATGAAATTAAGCAAAGATCAAGAGGAACATGCGCTTGCGCTCCACAAGGAGGCGCTTGTCGTTGATTTCCACTGCGATGGCGTCCTAGCGACGCTGCCGGATTCTGCTTACGACGTCGGGGGTGCCGAGAAGCGGACCCTTTCAGAGAGGTCGACTCATGGCCACGTTGACATACCTAGGCTCATCGAAGGTGGCGTTGACTGCCAGGTCTTCTCTCATTTCGTGGAGCCCGTCTATAACCAGATAGCCCCCCAGAGGATGCTCCAGGTCCTGGGGTACTCTTTCTCGGAGATCGAAAAAAACGAGGAACTGAGCCTCGTCACGAATTACGATGAGATCATCGAGAACGACGGTAAAAAGATCTCGTTCATGATCGGATTCGAGGGAGCGGAGGCCATCGTTCAAGATATCAGGATACTGAAGGCCTTCCACAGGCTCGGTTTGAGAAGGCTAACGTTGACGTGGAACAACAGGAACATGGTCGCGGACGGCGTGACCTGGCAGAAGTCCAAGGGAGGCCTGACCGAGTTCGGCGTGAGGGTGGTCGAGGAATGCAACGAGCTCGGGATACTCGTCGATGTCTCTCACATAACGGATCAGGGTTTCTGGGATACGTTAGAGGTCAGCAAAGAACCGGTCATCGCCTCCCACTCGAACTGCAGAGCGCTGTGCGGTCACATGAGGAACTTGACCGATGAAATGATCAAGGCCCTGGTTGAGAAAGGGGGCGTCATGGGCGTCAACTATGTGCCCTTCTTCTTGACCGATGTCGACTTCGCCAAGATGAGGGCGGGTGACCCGGAGGAGAGGAAGAAGGCGGAATCCGTCACGGTGGAGACGGTCGTGGACCACATCGATCACATCGTCGAGGTCACGGGGAATGTGGATCACATCGGACTCGGGTCCGACTTTGACGGAGTCCCCATGATAGCAAAGGGCCTGGAGGATGCGAGTAAGATGCCCAACTTGACGAAGGCCCTTCTGGCCAGGGGCTATTCAGACGATGATGTGGTGAAGATACTGGGAGGTAACTTCCTGCGGGTCATAAGAGAGGTTCTTTGATCCCTTCATCGATCAGTGACGGAGCCTTGCTTTTCCCCGTTTCTCCCCCCTCGAATGTTGGATATGGCGATGGGATGTTCGCGCGCTGCGTCAATCTTGTGGAAAACAGATCAATTAATTGAAGCGGCCTGAAAGATGGGCTGGGGCTGATTGAATTGGCTGCCTCCGCGCGAGTCTTCCCCTAAACCGTGAAGGTCTCCTTCACTTTTCCACGATTCTCTATGCCCAAGTCCGAGATCCGGATGCGCCTGCCTCCGTAGAGCTCGGCCTCCGGCTCCCCGGCGTACACTGCGGCAACGGTCCTCCCGAGGGCGTCGGACTTGGTTACCCCGTAGCCCGTGGCGGAGCCGACGTAGATCATGCCGGGGGCGGGGGCGACCACCGGCGTCTTGTCCACCCTGTTGATGGCCCTCTGCCCTGTCCACGAGTTCACAGGCCTCAGGTCCTGGAAGCAGGGGAGATACTTCACAAGAGCGTGGTATATATCGTTCTCGTACAGGCCCCGTTCGGGCTGGGGGTCGTCCTCTAGGCCGTAGCGTCTGCCGAAGTCGTCTGCGCAGCCCAGCCAGATGCTGCCCTCGGAGGGCTCCACCTTGAGGTAGACGCTGATCTCGGGGATCTGGGTGAAGGGGAGGAAGCCGGATTCGCTGAAGCCCCGGGCGTCCCGGAGCCTACTGAGCCTGGGATCATTGAAGACGAATATGGACCTGCTTTTGGGCCTCATCAGGGTGTCGAAGCCTATGGGGTCCAGCAGCCTCTCGGACCAGGTGCCGGCGGCCACCACCGTGGTCTCGGCCTGGATCTCTCCCCGGCTGGTCTCTGCGCCGGCGATGCGGATGTCCTGCCAGACGAAGGGCTCCCCATCGATTCCGATCTCCTTCTGGGGTTTGATGGTGAGCCTCTCGGCTGGGGTGTTGTAGCTCAGCTCGCCTCCCAGCTTGAGGAACTCGGACTCCAGGCTGCGGGTGAGGGCGTCGGCGTCTATGTTCCCGCATTTTGTCGCCAGGACGCCGGCCTCGACGGGTTTGAGGTCCATGAGCTCGGTCTCTTCTTCGCCGAACCTGGTGGCGAGGTCTGGGAGCATGTTCTCCAGTTCTTCCCGGTCGTAGGTCTTGATGTCGACGCCTATGCTCCGGGCCTTCCGGATGGGCTGCTTCAGTTTCCTGTGCCTGTCGCCGTCCAGGAGGTAGAGGTAGCCGTACTGGGTGAGGTTGAGTCTGTGGCCGAGGTCGTCCTGGAGGTGGTGGAACCAGTCGATGGTGGAGTCGCAGAGGCTGAAGTTGAGCTCGGTGGTGGCCAGGTTGAGGTAGATGCCGGCGCACTTGGCTGTGTTGCCCTGCCCGGGTCCGCCGAGTCTGTCTATGACGAGGATGCTCTTTTCGGGGTTCAGCCTCTTGAGGTGGAGGGCGGAGCTGAGCCCGAGGGCTCCGGCTCCGATGATCAGTATGTCTCGGTACATGGCGTTGACTGATGAAATGGGCTGTTCGACTATAATATTTCTCATGCTGATTTGACTACCCGAGAATATAGATTCATTTGCTTCTGGAGGCGTGCCCTCGAAACCCTAATATCATGTTGACGGTATACCATATGTAAGGTAAACCATATGACTACGGTGAAGACCACGATAAACATCGACGAGGAGACCTGGAACCGATTCAAGAACATCGTCTCCTCGCGCCGAGGCAGCCTCAGGAACCTGAGCGGAGCCGTCGAGGAGGCCCTGAGATCGTTCGACACGGAGGAGCTCATCAGGGCGTTCGCCGAGATCATGGAGATAGAGACCGGGAGGTACCCTTCCCTGAGGGAGGTGGAGGAGAGCCGGCCGACCCCTGAGACCTCAGCAGGAGAGGCTGTCAGGGCGATGAGGGATAGACGGGATGCACGTATACCTGGACACGAGTAGCCTCGTCAAACGATACGTCTCGGAGAAGGGCACCGAGGTCCTTGACAGGCTCTACGAGGAGACCGAGGCGGGGAGGGTCACCACCTCATTCTCCATATGGAACATCGGAGAAGCCCTCGGAGTCATCGACAGATACCGCGAGCGAGGTGCGCTGACCGAAGAGGAGTTCCAGACCACCCTGAGGAACCTCGCCTCGGAGACGACCAAGATGATCAGGCTCGGCACCCTCCGAGTCCTACCCATAACCTCTAAGAGCCTCGTCGAGTCCTGGACCATAGTCCTGAGGCGCCACATTTACGAGGCCGACGCCCTCCAGATATCCGCCGCCAAAGAGATCGGATGCGACCTCCTCCTGGGAGCGGACAGACGCCTGATTCGGGCTGCCCGAGAGGAAGGCATCACTGCAATCGACATCGAGGCAGAACCCGACGAAGCCCTCCAGCATATCGTCGAGACATAACGGAACCGGGGGGGAGGGGGGGTGGAGGCGGATCTGTACGAGGCCTTCGGGCCGCTTGTGGACGTGGGGGAGGGCTCCCGGATGGGGTTCCTGGATAAGAAGATCGCCCAGTCGGTGATGTTGGGGCTGTCCAAGGAGAAGGGGCTGGAGCTCGACATGAAGGGGAGAAACGACCTCAGGGACTGGGATAGGATAAGGGATTTCGCGCACAGGTTCGCCGAGTCTCTGCGTGAATAGCCCCGGTTGAGATTCGAACTCGCGTCGGAGGGATTGAAACCCTCTACCCCTGTCCACTTGACGAAATGTCTCTCAGAGTAACTATTAAGACCTAATTCAACTAACGTCGCTTCTCATTCAACCTTCAGCTGCTTTCTTCTCTGGTGGAGGCTATGCGTCTCGCGGCTTCAAGTATCTCGGCGGCTTGCTCGTTTTTCAGCTTGTGTCTCCGCTTGGCAAGCTCTTTGATTGATGATTCTATCTCAGATAATTCGATTAACCCCTTTCTGAGGGATTCCAATAGGATGGTCCAGGTGTTCCAGATCTTTAACCCATGCATCTTGGCGAGATTCGAGAGGATCTTCTCGTCGATCAAGATAGCCTCCACATCATTATCCTTTGCCAGTAACAGTGTCTCTGCGTCCGATCTGGATATGTTTTCGTCTTCCGCCAGCCTCTCGGCGGTTGAAGCCATCACCCCAGTGACATCCTTGACCGTGATCCAGCCGTCGCCTATTGCTCTCCTCACCATCAGAGCGTCATCGTGGCCGAGTTCGACTCCAATATCGACGACTTCTCTCTTGACTCCAGAGGTGATCAGCACGCCTTTGAAGAGTTTTTTTAGGAGGGGCAGCTTGTTTACCTGGGCTAAATGTATCAGCGGTCCAGAATCGGATACCGCCGGGGACAAGGGGTCATCTCCCGTATCTCGTTTTCAGATATTCTTTGACGATCTCTGAGTTCCAGTTCACGGGGATGCCTGCCTCCTCCAGCATCTCCAGAAACTCGCGTAGGGATATTCCTAGGATGTCGGCGGCTTTGGAAGCCGTCAGCTTGCCGTCGCTGTAGATGTCTATGGTCCTTCGCCGCAGTCCGTCCTCGATGAAGTCCCTGATGAGCGTCGTTCTGCTGACCTTCTGTATGGATCTGATGGTTTCTAGTCTCTCCAGTTCTCGGGGTGAAAGACGTACTGTGACCATGGCGCTCTTTTCGGTCATGGTCGTTCAATTATTGAGAATACATTGTAATACAAAAACTTTACCGATGAGTCCCTGTAACAAACTCCTTTGTTTAAATAGTAGTTGATTTGAGTAGATAAGAAACCTAGAGTATGCCTGATTAGTAGCCTGGGCGAGATTTGAACTCGCGTCGGAGGGTCCAAAGCCCTCTATCCCTGTCCGCTGGACGACCGGGCTCCAACCATACACGCCCCAATCCCCTAGAATAACACAGACAAGTGAACCCAAGAAACCGCTGTAAGCGGTAGAAAATTTGACTCCGAAAAACCCTAATTCCCAGCCATGACCGAATCGCATAAAGGGCAGCATGGGTTGGACGACACACCTCGTTCGAATCTCTCGAATTATAGGATGGTCTTCACCATCGTCAGGAACTCTCTGGCTCTCTGCAGGCTATGTTCGGCTTCCCTCTCGCTGCTTTGGGTCTCCAACCCGTAGAGGGTCTCATGCCTGTCCACTCGGAGAAGCCTTCTCTCGAAGCACTCCCTGATGTTCACTTTGAGACCACCGGAAGGGTTCCGTGTAACACGATCCCGTCCACCAGGACTCTCTCGTAGAACGCCCTGTCTTCCTCGGCCTTCTCCTCCCACTCCTGGGGTTCGAATACTATTGTGTTGATCCTTCTGTCCAGCATGCCCTCGTATCGCGTCAGGTCCGTTTTCTCCGCTCTCCTTCCCACTATGAGTATGTCCACGTCGCTCTCCGGGCCGTCCTCGCCCCGGGCGCAGCTCCCGTAGAGGACGACCGATGAGCCCGGGTACGCCTCGGTCAGGAAGTCCGTCAGGGGTCTGGCCTTGAACAGGAATAGGGCTGTTTTCATGAGCCTGAAGCTGTTGTTTTCCACGTCGGCTCTGAAGAGGGCGAGGTTGGCCTTCCTTTTCTTGATGAGGAGTCCGTTGGCCTCGTAGAAGTCGAGGAACCTCTTGGCGGTGCTGGGGCTGACATCGGCGATCTCGGCTGCCTCCCTGAGGTGGAACTCCCGGTAGGGATCGTCGAAGAAGACGACGAGGACTCGGAACCCGGGATACTCGAACGGGTTATTCATCGAACAGTCGTTCTATACATCGAACAGTCGTTCTTTTAAACGTTCCCCTTTAGAACTCAGGTTGAATCCTAATGGAGATGGGAAGAGGCCCCAGGCAATAATGCGCTTGGAAGTTATGACGGTGTCGGACATCATCCAAGAAACTTAACCTTTGAGGGAAGCCAGTCTGGGGAGTAAGACCGGGGAACAAAATAAACAAAAAACTCCTAAAAATGCCCTTATTTATCGAATTTTGATGGTAGCCCGGGGGAGATTCGAACTCGCGTAGGAGGGTTCATAGCCCTCCAAGTATGTAATTCAAGTCTACTATTTTTCTATCTTCGATTTCTGTAGAATTTTCTATGAAATCCTCGAGCAATGAAGCTTCGATATGCCCTTTTAATTAAATCATCTTCATTACTGTATTTTCCTCGCCGTTCAATATCGTCTAGAACGACGTGACCAAGAGCTGCCCTCAAGTAGTCTGTCAATGTTTCTTGGCGAGCAAAGTGTTCGAAACTACTTAACCAGTCTCGGATTCCTTCTTCCCCGTGGTAGTAGTCCCAGTCACGGTGTTCTGAACCAAACCACTTGACGCCCTGGTCCATTCTCTTATGGACGGTTTCGGGATAACTATCAAGGTATATTATGCCTTTCTCTTTTAGATAATCATCAAATTTTTTGTGAATCCTACGAACTGGCATTCTTCTCGACTATGGGATTGTGTTACATTTAATAAATTCTTGGGATAATCTGCGGAGAGGCATGATAATAAAAACGCATCTTTTTCTTTACGTTAAATACGATCTCTCTCAAATTAGTAGCCTAGGCGAGATTCGAACTCGCGTCGGAGTGTCCAAAGCCCTCTATCCCTGTCCGCTAGACGACCGGCGCGCGAATGTTTTTACAACACTATTCGTTTGAGGTCGAGATTTCCCATTATATAAGAATTTTGAGTTCACGTACGTTTAGGAATTATTATAATCGCTATTTTTATAAAGAACTAACATAATAATCCGAAGATGTCTACTATTAATGTGTTTAATCAACTCGTGTGTGAAACGGTCAATTCAATTAATTCTTTGATAACGAAACAAGTGATAACAAACCAAATAATACGCAATTATTCAAAAATGTCAAAAATGTCTCTACATAGCTGGTTACAATATTGTCTACTAGAATCAGCTCGAAAATGCGATATCGTCGCCGTTCCAGAAGTAAAAATTCATTATTCCGCTCCATTAAATCCAACTACTTATGGAATTCAAAGAAAGAGAAAAAGACATTTCAAGAGAGTCGATGTAGCGTTTTATGATCTTAATCTAAATTTCATGGGGTTTGCTGAGGTAATTACGGTTGATGAAGCACATGGAGGAATTTCTTCTAGCACCTTAACAAAACCGTGGCTTACATCAAGAGACACAATACCCTATACCGTAAACTACGCTGAAGAAAAACCGGACTTCGTCATACTACTAAACGTATTACCTGACCAGTTAACTGGAAAACCATGGAAAACTACGCAAAAAAAGGACGCCTTCTTAAAGAAAACAGGAAATAATTACTATAGTGCATTTTATAATGAGTGGAAAAATGTAACTAATATATTGACAAACCTCACTTCAAATTGTAAAATGATAACAATAGTTGATGTTAATAACATACAAACATATCCTTAATTCATCCACAAAGAAGACGAGCGCGCAAAATGAATATGAGTGCCGGAAATCAATGAGAATTAAATGGTAGCCCGGGCGAGATTCGAACTCGCGTCGGAGAGTCCTTAGCCCTTTGCTTCCATAGTCTGATTTTCTCAAGAAACAATTTTTCTTTTTATAACTAGAAATTGAAGATATTGTTTAGTTTTCTTGGAAAGTATTTTTAAATAAATCTACCCAAAGTATTTCATGGCTTCGCCTTCTGATTTTTATCTCACCATACACAGGTGCACAGCCTGTAAAGACCAAGGGCTTGACGTCGTCAAGGATTATCCGGTACTTAGTTTTGGTGATCTAAGAGGAAAAAACATCCTTGTTGTGGGAATAAACCCTTCGTCAGCAGAGTACGAGGGCTTTCTC
>JAUWBQ010000130.1 GCA_030601645.1 Candidatus Bathyarchaeota archaeon
AGGAAATCGCCCATTACTAGAAGGGCAGATTCACGAGCCCTATGAGAGGTACGAGCTGTAGCGCAAGGTAGAGGGGAAAGGTCCGTTTGAAGATTAATATATTGAGGAACTTCGGATCATCCCACCTTTTTAGCAGCGGGAAGGAGACGTACAGCCAAGCGCCCATGATCATCAGCACCAACAGGGGCATGGCAGTATTGAACCCCATCCTCGAATACCCCACCAATGTGGCGCCCCCGATGATGATAGAAGCAAAATAGAGCCTCACAGTCAGCTCCGGGCCCCAGACCACCGGGATGGACTTCACCCCCATTACCCTGTCCCCCCTGATGTCTCGGAGGTCCATGAGGGGGTTCAAGCCCATGCATATGATGAAATGCAGAACCAGCATGTAAAAAATCGGCGTGTTGATCCCTCCAGCCGTATAAGCCCCCATCAACACCGCTAACATGCATCCCACCATTATTGTGGACTGCTTCAGCAAGTACCTTTTCTTCAACCGTACAGGCTCAGCGGAATACAGTACGCCGATGATCATGTACACGAATAGAAGATAAAAGACAGTGAGGTTGATAGAATAGGCCACTAGGAGGCTGGTAATTGCAGAGAATGAGATGAATTTTTTCAGCATCTCTCCTGAGATTTTTCCACTACTGAAAGGACGGCTTGCAGAAGCAGGATTTCCCAATTCGAAATTTTTAAGATCGTCATTGATGTCTCTTAGATCATTGAAGAAATAAACGCCGAAACCCATCAGGGACACTGAAATAATCAGCTTAAAAACATCGAGAAACGTGCCCTGAGGATAACTCCTGGAAGCTATCAAGAAAGAGATGAAAGCAGGCCATGTGTATACGAAGATGACTACTGGACGTGATCGTGCACTTTGGAGATAGGAAGTCACAACATCTTTCATCGGCATGTACTTCATCCCTCATATTTAATTTCGAATATCTAGACTATGAGAGAAGCCGGTAACTGTCATTCGTAAATGTGGGGATATGTACGCGAGTAAAAGGAAGATTCCATCTCCCGAAATAGGAGCGAATGACATCCAACCCCTTCCCATCAGGGAGGTTTAATCTGTATTAATTATATATGTTTATCTCACATGTCAGAGACATTCATTATTGCCTCGTGACAAAAAGAGGTGGGTCGCATCATTAAAAAAGACGAAGATCACCCCATACGCTGCCAGACATTAGAATATGGATAACCTTAACGAAGTTTAATATACAACTAGTCAGTGGAGCCGATTCTCACATCAAAGTTCAGACCATTATCCTCACCAATTCGATTGGAGGAGGAGTCTAGAGGGTTTAGAGTACGAGTCCTCATGAAAGAGACGTGTTTGTTGACGAGTTTTTACTCCTTTTTCATATTATTGATCATGTGGAATGAGGAAAGTAAAAAACAAGAAGCATACATTTGGATATAAATTCCTCCAAGGATCATTCAACAGTGAATCCTCACGAAACACATTCTAAAAGGGTGAGGTTTAAACTCAAGGAGAGAAATATCCGATGATCTACTCTCAGAATCGAGATGGACTTCGACACCCTCTCAGGCCTTTAAATTCCCTTGGATGACGGTGGAATCGTCGACTCCGAGCTGGTAGGCTAGCCAGCTCTTGGCAGTGCCGGGGTCTATGTCGTAGATAATCTTGTGAACGACGCTTCCCCCCGGCAGTCCGACCTCTACTTCTTTCTTCTCGAGCTCTAGGCCGCAGTCCAGGTTCCCCCTCAGGGCCGCCGGCATGAGACCCGCCTTGCTGATGTCGATGCTCTCGATGCGGACCCCCTCGTCTCCCTTGGTGTACTGGAGGTCCAATCGGGGGATCTCCTCCCGGTAGACGTAGACCACGCCGCCCGCCACGGCGGAAACCTCGAAGAATCCGTCGGCGATGTCGAAGGCGACCAGCTGGGAGCCTGAGCACCTCCCGGTGAACTCGACCCACCTCTTGAGGACGGCGGTGATGGCCGCCCCCACCTGCTTCGGGGGCTCCCGGGGGGCCTTAACTTCCGCCGGGGTGACCAGGACTTCCTCGAGGCGGGAGACCAGCTCGTCCATCTTCTTCTCGTGGTCCTTCAGGACGTTGATGATGAGATCTATGACGTCGATCTTCTCATCGTAGCCCCGCTCCATCCCCATGGGTCCACCATCCTTCGGTAAGCAACAATTCTAGGGAAAAGGTAGCTTTTAAATGACGTAGTAGCTTTCCATCGTAAACCTTCTTCGGAAGAGAGTTAGGTAACAGAGTTACGCGGCGAGGGCCCCCGACCGAGATCTGACCGTATTCTTTTTGACATCAAGCGAGGGGGATATATTTCTGGGGTCGTGCTCGATGAAGGAGTTCACGAAGATCGCTGAGGAATACGACAAGGGACGAAGGGGTGAGGACGTCGAGTTCTGGGCGGGGGAGACGGAGAAGTATGCGGGGCTGGATGAGTCCAGCCTCGTCCTGGACCTTGGATGTGGGACGGGGCTCTACACCCTAGGCATCGAGGTGCAGACCTCGGCGACCTTGTGCGGCCTAGATCCTTCTGTAGGTATGCTCGGACGGGCCAGGGAGAAGCCGTGTCCGGTCTACTGGTTCAACGCCACGGGAGAGTGGCTGCCAATCCGGCACGGGATCTTCGACTGCATCTTCTCCTCCCAGGTCTGGCATCACATCGTGGACAAGCAGGGGACAGCCGATGAGTGTGGCAGGGCCCTGAAGAACGGGGGGGTCGTAGTCATCAGGACCATATCCCATGAGCAGCTCAGGGGGAAGGTGGTATTCAGGTTCTTCCCAGAGATATTAGACAATCAGCTCAGGGTCTATCCCTCCAACGAGGACTTCTCCAAGTACTTCGAAAACGCCGGCTTCACCTCCACGGAACACCCCGCATACCGGCTCAAGAGGTATCAGGCGCCCTCTGAGTTCATCGAGGTCGCCCGGAAGAAGCTCTGATCATGTTCAGGCCCATCACCCAGGGAGGCCTGGAACGAGGAATAGAAGAACTCAGGCGGTTCGAGAGGGAGCACCCCGGGGAGCCCATCAGGAACGACGAGACCATCACCCTCGTGGTGGCCAGAAAATAGAAAAAAGATTATTTCAGGTTCTTGCCGGACAGCTTCAAGCTCTCCAGGACGACATGGCTCTCGGCCTTGTCCACGCCGGCAATGCCCGATATCTCCGAGAGGAGGTTGAGAGCCTCCTGCCTGTCCTCGCACATGGTGAGGGCCAAGAGCTCGCAGTCGCCGGATACCCTGAGGACCACGTGGACCTTCTCGAGGCTTGCGACCTCCCTCCCGATCTCCGAGGGGTCGGCCCGGGGACAGGCGGATATCCTGAGGCAGAGGGGGTAGAGGTTCATGACCTCTGGGTCGAGGATTACCGTGTAACCCTTGATCACGTCCTCCTCTTCGAGACGTCTTATCCTGACGGAGACGGTGGCATGGCTCACCCCAAGGTGCTTCGCGATCTCCCTGTAGGACCGTCGTGAATCTTCGGATAGTAGGGCCAGGATCTTCCGGTCCAGCTCGTCCAGTTCCAACTCTTCAGCCATTTGTATCGCCTCTAGAGGTTCAGGACCCTCTGGTCCTCCGAGAACAGGATGTCGATGAGCCCTTCATAGTCGATGAGCTCGACTCCTGGCAGCAGCCTCTTCTCGAGGCCCCGCCTCTCGACGTCTCTCTTCAGAAGGAAGACCTTGGATCCCTTCTCCATCATGTCTTTGACGGCTGCGATTTCCTTCGCTACCGTCGCCATGTAGACCGCATCGAGCATCATGACCAGGGCTATTTCTCCTCCCCTCTTCTCCAGGCTCTCGACTGTGCCCAGGGCTTCGTATTCATTCTCCTTGAGTACTATCAGCGTCCTCATGCTTCCACCTCAGAATACAAGGGAGGCCTCCGCCTCCAGCAGCAGATCCGCCACCTTGTCCTCGTCAGCCAGATTCACTCCGGGGATCAGATCGTCCGAACTCAGGCTCCTCGCCTCCAGCGCGGCCTCCTCGACGTATGTCTCGATGTCTAGATCGGGAAAGTCGCTGTGGAAATGCGCCGTCATGGCCTGGTCGGCCTCCTTCAGGAGGGAGTAGACTCCGTCGCCCATCCAGAGGAGGGTGACCTCGTGCTCCCAAAGGCCGATGGCGACCCGCAGGGCCTCGTAGGAGTTCAGGGTGGTGTAGGGCTTGGATTTGACGATGACCAGTATGTTCTTCTCCGCCATCTCAGCCCCTCCCCACCAGGTTGAGGACCGCGTCGGACTCGGCCACCATCTCGGACAGGTCGAAGATGCCGCCCACGTCCACTCCCTTCGGCAGGTTCTCCTCGGTGACCCCCCGGATCTCCATGCAGACCCTGCAGGTGGATATCTCGACGCCGTCCTTCACCAGCTCTTCCAGCCTCTCGGAGACGGAGTCCATGTCGAAGGGCTCCCCGTTCTGGGAGGTGGAGGGGTTGTAGACTCCGTCCATCATCAGGTAGACGTTCACCCCGTGGCCCTTCCCCAGGGCCGCCTTGGCGATCTCCACGGCGTGGTCGACGCTCTCGTTCTGGAAGGGGGAGTCGCAGAGGAAGATCAGGAGTTTCCCTGTCATCTTGGGGCTCCTCCCGGTTAGATGAAGAACTGGATGTCCGCGTCGAGGGCGATGTCCAGGAAGGCTGCTGCGCCGACGATGCCGTCGACCTCGGGGATGAGTTCCTCCTCCTTGACCTTCATCAGCTCCATGGTGGTGCTGCAGGCGTAGAGCTTCAGGTTGCCCATATCCTTGCTCATCTTTAGCAGCTCAGGCAGCATCGGGACTTTTGCGTCCTTGATTCGGTCCTTCATCATGCCGGTTCCCAGGTGCATCGCTTCGGGCAGCTTGGCGTTCTCCAGGCCCCCCTTCTTGAGGGCGTCGAGGCCCCAGAAGGTGAAAAATATGTGGGTCTCAACGTCCATAGCGCCCCCTGCAGTGGCCAGCATGAGGACCGGGTAGAGCTTGTCCATGGTGCCCGAGTGGGCGATGATGGCCATCTTCTTGGTCTCGCTCATCTCAGCTCCCTCCGGCCTTCTCGATGACGAAGGTGAAGACTCCGTCCTCCTCGGAGGCCTCCAGGAGCCTGTTACCTGTCTTGTCGCACCAGAACTTGAAGTCCCTCATGCTGCCGGGGTCCGTGGCCAGGACCCTGAGCACCTCTCCCTCGGCCATCCCATTGATGGCCTTCTTCATCTTGACTATGGGGAGGGGGCAGTAGAGGCCCTTGCAGTCCAGGGTTTCCTTAACCGTATATCCATCAGACAT
>JAUWBQ010000109.1 GCA_030601645.1 Candidatus Bathyarchaeota archaeon
TTCCTCCCCGCCGGCGTCGACGCCATAATGGAGCTCTTCAGGCGCTACGACCTGGACCCCGAGGGGAAGCACTGGGTCGTGGCGGGATCAACCAACTGGCTGGGGAAGCCCCTCATCGCACTGCTCTCGACCATGAACGTCACGGCCTCTTTCTGTGGGAAAGACGACCCGAAGATGCCCGAGCTGGTCAAGGAGGCGGACGTTCTCTGCACCGAGCTGTACAAGAAGCACGCCGTAACCGCCGACATGGTGAAGGAGGGCGTCATCGTCATCGATAACGGGAACAACTACGAGGGCAAGAAGGTCTTCGGCGACGTCGACTACGAGGCCGTCTCGGAGAAGGCGGGCGCGATAACCCCGGTGCCCGGCGGAGTCGGGCCCCTCCTCGTCACGATGCTGATGAACAACACGGTGAAGGCCGCAGCCAAGTCAATCGCTTAATAACCCCTTTTTCCTTTATTCTCAGGGTGAAACGGTTTGTCCAGAGTCAGCTCCAGGCGGGCCCGGCGGATGATGAAGCAGATGGGCCTCAAGATGGACGAGCTCGGAGACATAGAGCGGGTCATAATGCAGGGCCCGAAGCGGGAGATCGTCATAGAGGGACCCGCGGTCGCGCACCTGAACATACAGGGCCAGAGCATGTACCAGATCGTGGGCGGCGTTGTCACAGAGAACGCCATCGAGAAAGGCTTCGAGATACCGGAGGAGGACATCCTCCTCGTCGCCCAGCAGGCCGGCGTCAGCATGGAGAAAGCGCGAGCCGCCCTTGAGGACGCCGAAGGCGACCTGGCGAGAGCAATCCTGATGCTCACTACTGGCTGAAACGGGCGCACTTCTTACCGGCATCAGGGTTAATAAAGCCCCGAGGGAGTTATAGAACAATCCTAATTTCAGAGAATCATTTATAGAATTGAAAGGGGCGTCGGTTTGGCGTTAACGGTCAGGCGCAGCAAGGGGGTGATAGTGGAGTACAACGGCGGGGGCGTCGCCTTCGACCCCGGCTCCAAGACATCAGACTATCCGGTCTTCGTCACCCACGCCCACGCAGACCACGCCGCGGCCTTCAGGAACCCCGAGATCGTCAAATACGCGACCGAACCGACCTACAGGCTCCTGGAGACCCTGAGGTGGAGGAACCTCCAGAACTGGAAGCCAATCTCGGTGGGGGACGTCGTCAAGATGGGTGACCTGGAGGTCAGGGTCCACAACGCGGGCCACGTCCTGGGCTCGGTCCTCTTCGAGGTATGGACCCCCGGGGGGACGGTGCTCTACACCGGGGACTTCAGCCTGGGGAACAGCTACACCATGGAATCCGCGCCCGCGGTGGGCTGCGACCTCTTGGTCATTGAGACCACATTCGGCGCCCCCATGTTCAAGTTTCCCAAGCGGAAGGACGTCGCCATGGATATGGTGCGGTGGGCCGTGATGGAGGCCATCCCCGCAGGCCGGGTCCCCACATTCAAGACTGACTCCATCGGGAACGCCCAGGAGGTCATCTCCATATTCAACAGCCTCACGAACGTCCCCGTGGTCACTGTGAAGAGCGCGACCAAGGTCAGCGACGTCTACAGGGCATACGGCTACGACCTGGACTACGTGGACGCCGCCTCCCCCGAGGGGCAGGAGCTCATCGAGGGCGGCAAATGCACCCTCATCGCCCCCAAAGGGGCCAAGCTCAAGTATGATAACCTGGACATAGCCCTCGCCTCCGGCTGGGCGGCCATCATGAAGCGGAGGAGCCGGGCCTTCCCCCTGAGCGACCACGCAGACTTTCGGGAGCTCATCAGCTTCATCAGGCGCTGCCGCCCGAAGCGGGTGCTCACATTCCACGGGGGCGCCATGACCAAGGGCTTCCCGGACTACGTGAGGAAAAGGCTGAAGATAGACGCCCGCCCCCTCACCAGCCGGGAGGAGACCATGATGGGGACGGTCAGCCACGGCGCGGCGAGGATGAAGGCGTGCGTCGAGCAGCTCACCAGGGCCATACGGATCCCGGGCTTCGAGTACACATCCCCTTGGCTGGTGAAGGAGATGTCCCGCCGGGGCTTCACCCGGAGCGAGACCGAGGCGGCCCTCAAACACCTCATCGACAGGAGCGTCGTCGAACCGACGCCCACAGGGGTAAGGCTCGCGTAGGGATGTGAGATCCCACGTCAGTGGAAACGGTTAATATATGGGAATTCCTTTAACGGTCTGTCCCCCCAGGGGCCGATGGGTCTCGGGGAAAGGATTCGAGGGACCGCCGGCTCCCGGGAAGGGAGCCTTCTGAAGGCGGCCTCGTTTCAAACAAGGCACACAGGTAAGATTAGACATGGTAAAGTTACGTTTCATGGGGGGCACCCACGAGGTCGGCAGGAACGCCGTCCTCCTCGACTCGGGAGAGGCCAACATCCTCCTGGACTACGGGGTGAAGATCGGCGAGAAGCCAGAGTTCCCCGGCCACATAAGGGCCAATGACGTGGACGGCATAGTCGTCTCCCACGCCCACCTAGATCACTCGGGGGGAGTCCCCCAGTTCTATCTCAGGGAGGAGAAGCCCTTCTTCGCCACCCCGGTGACCATAGAGGTCATGAGGGTCCTCATCAGGGACATGATCAAACTGAGCGGGTACTGGCTCCCCTTCGAATATCTTGAGTTCGAATCGATGCTCAACTTCAGCAAGCGACTCGGCTACGGGGAGAAGGTTAAACTGAGGAACGTGGAGTTCAGCCTGGTCAACGCCGGCCACATCCCGGGCAGCGCCATGGTGGACCTAAAGGTCGGAGGGAAACGGATCCTCTACACAGGGGACATCAACACGGATACCACCCGCCTGGTCCACGCCGCCCGGGTCCCCAGGCAGAAACTCGACGCCGTGGTCATCGAGAGCACCTACGCCAACACGGACCACGCCGACAGAAAGGAGCTGGAGGCCTCCTTCGCGGCCGCGATCAAGGAGGTCCTCCACAACAAGGGCAAGGTCCTGGTGCCGGCCTTCGCGGTCGGCAGGTCCCAGGAGATACTCTGTGTCATGAACGCCCAGAAGCTGAAGGCCAGAGCCGTGGTGGACGGCATGGCCCGGGCCGTGAACAGGATCTACGTCGACCACCCGGACTTCATCAGGACGCCGAAGGCCTTCATGAAAGTCATCAACACAACTAGGGAGATCACGGGCTGGAGGGACAGGCGGCAGGCGTCCCGGAGGGCCGACGTCATGGTGGCCCCGTCTGGGATGCTCCAGGGGGGCACGGCCATGTTCTACATGGAGAGGCTCGCCCTGGACGAGAGGAACGCAATATTCCTCGTGAGCTTCCAAGTCCCCGGAACCGGCGGCGCCAAGCTGATGGAGACGGGCCACTTCACCATCAAGAAGATGGATGTGGAGGTCAAGGCCAAGGTCAGGCACTTCGACTTCTCCTCCCACAGCGGCAAGACGGACTTGGAGGCCTTCCTCAGGGGGCTGAAGGGCAAGCCCGACGTGTACGTCATCCACGGGGAGCCTGAGAACTGCGTCGGCCTCGCCCAGTGGGCCAGGGACGAGCTGGACCTGAACGCAGCCGCTCCCAAAGAGGGTGAGGAGTTCACCGTCTGAGGATCACCCCCTCTCTTTCTCTCAGACCCCTTTATCGAAGTTGTGCCATGATCCGAAAAACCTATTATCGAGTCCCCCGTTCAAATGAGAAGACACTGGAGATTGAAAGCATGCCCAAGGAGATCTTCGACACGGAGGAGTTCCTCGCCCTGGCCGAGGACGCGTCAAAATGCCTCGTGAAACGCTTGGACGGCGAGACCAAGCTCAAGCTACGGACCAGCAGGTACCTTTACACCATCAAGCTCGACCCCTCCGAAGCGGACGCGCTCCTCGGCAGGATCCAGTGCCCGAAAGAAGAGCAGTAGTTGCGCTATTATCCGCGCCTGACTTATATCCCGATCGAAAAAGCAAGATATAATTGCCTCGATCCAGAATAACTTGCCACTGGTGGACTCACATGCCGTATTGCAAGAGCTGCGGGGAGGAGATCCACCGAGGCGCCGCCTTCTGCCCCAAGTGCGGCGCACGCGTCGAGGGAGCCACGGATCTGGTGCTGGCGACCTGGGGGGAGAGGCTCGTTGCCTATATCATAGACACTGTGCTTCTGGGCATCGCCATAGGCTGGCTCATACTGCCCGGGGTCCGCTGGATGCCCCACATGTGGGGGACGGCTGTCCCCAACTGGATCCCCTTCGTCGACTTCGGATTCAGGAACGTCGTCTACTTCGTCTACTGGATGTTCTTGGAGCAGATGTACGGCCAGTCGGTGGGCAAGATGGCCATGAAGATCAGGGTGGCAGATCTCGACGGCGAGCCCCTCAGCATGCAGCAGGCAGCCCTCCAGAGCATAGGGAAGGCGTTCCTACTGCCACTGGACTGCCTCCTAGGCTGGTTCCTGTATCCTTCGAAGCAGCAGAGGCTCTTCAACTACCTGTCAGAGACGGTGGTCCTGAAAAAACTCGACTAGGGCCAACCCCTCCTCAGACCCAGCGTCGTGGAGGAGGGGCCATCGGACCGCCATGTCCGCCTCCCGCAATCAAATCCCCCGTCTTCCCCGTGACCCCCCGGGGTATTCTGAATTAGAAAACCATATCTCCATTTCTAACTTGTTTTTCTAACATCCGTTTCTAATATCCTTTCATTACTTCTTTTCTGGGTTCATGTCTCTTCTATATTTATTAAACTCTACTTCTACATACATGTTGGAACGACAGGATGGTATGATATGAGCTTCGTTGAGAAGTTGGATGTCCTCGACCTGATCATCGAGACCCTCAAGGAGCATGAGCGGGCTCTCGATGACCTGGCCTACAGGCTCGAGGCATGCCTAAACGGGAACCCTGCGGTGAAGCCCTCGGACTCCGAGAAAGAGGCGCAATTAGAGAACTGGCGCTGATGCCGCATGAAGGGCCGGACGTCGATGGTCACTCGCTCCGAGGCGATCCAGCGGGTCCTGCGTAGGGAGAGCTGCCCTTGCTTGATCGATTGTGCTGCCCCCATAACGAAGGACTTTTTCGGCAGGATATGCAATTCCGGGAGATACCCCAAATGCCACCACTTCGCCAAACGGGTGGGCGAGCTGAAGGCTCCCCTGGTAGGGCTCCAGAGATTCGCCATCGACGAGGAGAAACAACTCGCCCGGATGGGTGAAGAAGATGCGACCCTGAACGACATTGAAGGAACAGTGCCCTAGGCGAGAGACATTCCATTGACCCCCTCGAACGACCTATATTGAGATCGATCCATTTTCCACCCTTGACAGAAGTGCTAAAATGATTGTATTTTGTGTTTGAATATCGGATTTTTAAACCCGCGTATGAAAACGATGTTTTACCAAAACAACAACAAATGATGGAAAAGTTTGATTATTTGGTAAGATGATTAGCTGTGGCTATAGCATCTTTTATATGTTATTTGAAACTGATATTTACATCATGACAGGATTCAAATTCGATCCGTCGAAAGAAGATCTTAGAAAAACCCTTAGAGAATACGAAGAACTGGCATTGAGGTACTTGTGGTCGATAGGCGAAGAAGGCGCCGGCTCGGGGAAGGCTTGGAGGGAGGTGAACGAAGATCTGGGGGCTGAAAAGACCATCTCGAGGGCGTCCGTGATCTTCTTCCTCAACAGGATGGTCGATCAGGGAGTCCTCGGGTTCAGGGATGCCACGGGCAAGGGCGGGCACCACAGGATCTACTACCCGTTGATGGACGAGAGGGGCTACAAGAAGTACGTCCTGAAGACCATCATCGACAGCATGATGAGGGATTTCCCCGAGGAGGCCAAGGAAACTCTGTTAGAATTCTAAGTTCTTCATTTCTTCCCTTTTTTTAGGCTCGCAATGACCATTGCTTCATCATCTTTTACTGCGGTCGATCTGTGAATCGCATGTTTCAGGGATGCGGGATAACAGATTAATATCCCACTGGATTGTATATGAGGGATATTAGCGGCCGTGGTCCAGCCTGGTAAGATTTCTGCCTGCCACGCAGACGACCCGGGTTCGAATCCCGGCGGCCGCACCAAACTCAACACCGTTCTCCTGCGAGCAGCCTGGTCTATAACGCTTCGTAATGATGGAGAATTAAGTGAATTGTTGATCATGTGATTACTTTGAAAGTTGAGTTGTAGGTAATTG
>JAUWBQ010000128.1 GCA_030601645.1 Candidatus Bathyarchaeota archaeon
TCCACCCCGGTGCTCTATGGCCTGGGGAACGTGACGGAGCTCATCGACGCCGACTCGACGGGGGTGAACGGCCTGCTGACCGCCTTGGCCTCCGAGGTTGAGGCGAACCTACTGTTCATCCCGGAGTACAGCGCCAAAGCCCGGGGAAGTGTCAGGGAGACTGCCCAGGCGGCCAAGATGATGTTTCTCGCGGGGCGGAGGGAGAGGCCCCCTAAGGACCTGGGGGTCGACCTCCTAGTGCTCAAGGAGAAGCGCTGGACCGAAGCGCCCTACGACAGCTCGGCCGAGGAAGGGGTGAAGGTCCTTGAAGCGAAGGGGGAGGACCACCTAGAGCTAGACCGGTTTGGCTGGTTCAAGATCCAGATCGACCGGGAGAGGGAGCTCATCATCGCCACGTATTTCAAGGATTCCAATGGCCCCCACCTGATCGTCAAGGGCGTGGACGCCCGAGAGATCTATCAGACCATCATCCGCGAGAGTCTCATCGGGAAGTACGACCACGCGGCATATCTCGGGAAGGAGCTGGCGAAGGCCGAGCTGGCCCTCCGCCTCGGGAGATCCTACAGGCAGGACGAGCCCCTGTTCTGAACACGCATTCTTAGGGGAGTCCGATCGACCGACGCTTCCGTCTCGTAATGCGCAGTAATACCCGTCTCCGATCGAACCCCGGTCCTTCCGGGGCTCGGGAAAATTACTGGTTCCTAGAAAAAGAGGGATGGAAGTCGTTCTCACCTTGTGAGAGTAACACAAACTCAGCAAGATTCCGCTCTACTTCGGCATAATATTTCAGGGTTTACATGGATTTGTCAAATCAGGCTTCCGAAACGGGCGGAGTTAATCAAGGAGTTTATCGCCCCATGCAATTTCCGCCGATGTTCGAGGAAGGACGAGGGAAAAACATATAGGTTTATCTGGGGGCCTTCACAGGAAACGTTTCTACGTAGCGGTGTTTCGTCGTTCAGCTGATACTTACAGATTCATATAGGGGCTCGTGGAAGATCAGCTTGAGGTTTTATGTCTGAAGCATTCCATGGAGCAGAGTACTGCTGGATGAACGGAGAGGTCGTCGAGACCGGGAAAGCCTTGGTCTCCGCGATGGAGCCCATCTACCTTGGTATCTTCGAGGGGATCAAGGCCTACGTCGGACGGGACGTCCTGGGCGAGGGGAAACTGAATATTTTCGGTTGGAAGCCCCACATCGACCGCCTGTGGAGGAGCGCCGCGGTCAACGGTCTCGTGATCCCCTACACCAAGGAGGAGATGCTGGAGGCCACCCGGCGGGCAATAAAGGCCAACGGCTTCAAGACCAACGTTTACATCCAGCCCCGAATCTGGCCCAAGGCCGGCACTGGGCGATACATGGCCAGTGAGTTCCATGTCGTCGTCCCAACCTGGAAGTTCGACACGCTCCTTGGCAAGGACAACCCGAGATTCAGCGAGGAACGCCGCTACATGATAAGCAGCTGGAGGCGGATCTCCTCGGACGCCCTTCCCCCCCAGGTCAAGTCGTGGGCCAACTACGCCAACTCGGGGCTGGCGACCCGGGAGGCCGCGAGGCTGGGATACGACGGGGCGATATTCCTCGACAGGAGGGGGTTCGTCTCCGAGGGGACAGGCGCTTGTCTGATGACCGTGCGGGACGGTAGAGTGGTAACGCCTCCTGTCACGGCGTCCATCCTGGAGTCGGTCACCAGGGGCCGCCTGATAGAGTTCATGGCTGAGGACTTGGGGATCCCCGTCGAGGTCAGGGACTTCACCAGGGTCGAGCTCTACGCCGCGGACGAGGTCTTCCTCTGCGGGACCGGGGCCGAGGTCACGCCCATCACGAGCATCGACGATCTGAAGATCGGGGAAGAGTATCCGGGGCCCGTCACCGCCAAGATCGCAGGGCACTACTCGGAGGTCCTCGCAGGCAACGTCGGTGAAAGACGGGACTGGCTCACACCGGTCTGACCCTTTTCTCCCTTGAACATTTTCACCTCACTCCCCCCTCAAAAAAGGTGGGTTTTGTTTAAATTCCGCGTTAAGCATCGCGGGTTGGGGCACGAATATGGGTGAGACCCTGCTCGAATGGGTGAGGAAGAACCGTCCCGCCGACCTGTCCGTTGGAGAGTCCCCTAGGTTGAAAATAAGACGCCCCGCGAAAACCAATGTGAAGAATAAACGACCTTATTCGAGGAGCAACCCCTCGGCAAGTTCGAACCCGATCTGAAGCGACGGTTGTAAAGACCGAAGATTAAGCGGAGTGCACGCATGTGTAGTTCCGGATGATGCGGGTGGTTGCTGCGTCCGTAAATGATGAAGCGATACCTTCAAAAAATCGTTCTTGGAAACTCGTGATCGATATTATATTCAAATTACTGAGCTTGCGGATTCTATTTATCGCCTGGGCAGATCCTTCAGGGGCAGGTGAGAGTCGTGAATAAGGGAACATATAGTGCGTTTGCGGCCACGTTCGGGTTGAAAATGTACTATTTCATCGTGACAGATGCTAAGAATAACCGATGAGTTTTTCAGATTGGCGCATCACGTGCGCGCACGGCGTTAAACCACCATCAGCGGAATCTGCATACGCAGCGGATACCATGTTGCCCCATTATCAACCTTATTTTCTCTTGTTCTGCTTCCAGTCGACGTACTCGTTTATGATCCTCTTCCAGTCCACGTACTCCCCGATGATCTGGCGGGTGAGCTGGATCTTCTTCGTCGATGTCGGGGAGGGCACGATCCTGCCTTCCAGGAGGTCGAGCTTCGTCACCGTCGTGTACGTGTCGTAGGGCACCAGGAGGATGGGGATGTTCTTTGCCTCCGCGGCGGAGAGCACCTGGACCGAGGGGTATATGTTCCCCGTCAGGACGATGGCGCTCGGCTTGGTCTCCAGGGCGGTGAGGATGAGGTCTGTCCGGTCTCCGCCGGTGATCAGGGCGCCTCCGACGCTCCTCCTGAACCAGCTCATCGCCGACTCGGGGGACATGGCCCCGACAAGGTAGCCTTCGATCAGGGTGTCCAGGTCGTCCTTCCCGGCCAGGACCTCGGCGCCCAAGATGTCCACCAGGTCGACCACGGTCGGGTTGGTCAGCTCCCTGTGGTCTGGCACAACGCCGAGGACCTCCAAGCCGCACCTCTCCAGGACGGAGGACACGATCCCCTTCATCCTCTCCAGCTGCTCGTAGGGGACGAAGTTGAGGACTACGCCGAGCAGCTCCGCCCCCTTCCAGTTCACGTAGTCCCTGTAGAGGATCGCCCTCTCCGCGATGTCGTCGTCGCTCCCCTTCACCGAGAGCAGGACCTTCGCTTCGAACTCCTTGGCCAGCTCGGGGACGTCGAGGCCGCAGCATGTGAGATACTCGGGTCGGGTCGCTGACTCTATGAGGAGGATGTCCTTGTCCTCCTTCACCTTCTCGTAGGCTTTCAGGATCTTCTCCTTCGCCTCGGGGCACTCCTTGAAGATCTGGTCCAGGTAGCGTTTCCCCAGGACCACGGGGCAGACCTCGTCCAGGGCCTCCGAGAGGTCCATGACCTCCTTCATCAGGATCACGTCGAGGTCCCGGAGCTTCCCGTCCACCATTTTCTGCCCCTGTCCCACGGGCTTGAAGTAGCCGACCCTGAAGCCCATCTCCTGGAACTTGCCGAAGAGGCCTAGGCAGAGGGCCGTCTTCCCGCTGTAACCCATTCCCGAAACGTAGATCGAGTAGACCATCGTTATACCATCCTCAATCCTTGGTTAAAGTAATTTTCACGTCTAGGGCTATGCAGCCCTCCCCCCACCCGTATACGATGACCGGGTTGATGTCCATCTCCACGATCTCGGGGAAGTCCCAGACCAGCTGGCCCACCCGGAGGATCGTGTTCTTGAGGGCCTCGATGTCAGAGGGGGGTTCTCCCCTGATCCCCTTGAGGAGGGCGTAGGCCTTGGTCTCCTCCATCATCTCCCTGGCCTCGGGCTCTGAGAGGGGGGCGAGGCGGAAGGAGACGTCCTTCAGGAAGTTTACGTAGATGCCTCCGAGGCCGAACATGACGAGGGGGCCGAACTGGACATCCCGGCTCATGCCTATGATCATCTCCCTTCCTCGGGGGATCATGTGGTAGACCATGACGCCGTATATGCGGGCCCGGGGCATGAACCGGGCGACGCCGGTCAGGATGCCGTCGTAGGCGTTTCTCACCTCATCTGGGGTCTTCAGGTTGAGGATTACGCCGCCGACGTCTGTCTTGTGGAGGATGTCAGGTGAGACTATCCTGAGGACCACCGGGAACCCCAGCTCCTCCGCGTACGAGGCCGCCTCCTCCGCCGTCTTGGCGACCCTACACTCGGGCACCGAGATCCCGTAAGCCTCCACAACTTCCGCCGCCTCGTTGGAGAGGAGGACGACCCGCCTGTCCTCCCTGACGGAGTCCAGGATCTCCCTGACTCGCTGGGGGTCGATGTCCCGGAACCTCACCGGCGGGTTCTCAGGCTCCTTCAGGAACCTCGAGTAGGCATAGAGGGCCGAGATGGCCTTTATCGCCTCGTCGGGGAAGTCGAAGCACGGGATCCCGTTCCTCCTGAGGTAGACCTTTGCCTTCTCCACCATCTCGCCGCCCATGAAGACGGCGACTGTAGGCTTATCCTTGAACTTCTTGGAAATCTCGACGAGGCTCTCGGCGGTCACCATGGTCTCCGTCATTGCCTGGGGGGTCAAGATTACCACGACGGCGTTCACGTGGCCGTCCCTGAGGACCCTCTCCACCGCATACCTGTACCTGTCAGCCTTGGCGTCCCCAAGCACGTCGACGGGGTTGCCGGTGGCGGCCGCGGGCGGGAGGTATTCCCGGAGCTGGCTCTGGGTCTCGCCGGAAAGGGCCGCCAGCCTGATGCCCAGCTTCTCGCTCAGGTCGGTGGCCAGGATGCCGGGTCCTCCGGCGTTGGTGACTATGGCTATACCCTCGGCCTTGGGGGTGGGCTGCTCCGTGAAGGTGAGGCCGTGGTTGAACAGATCCTCGACGCTATCCGCCAGGATGACCCCGGCCTTGTCGAAGGCGGTCTTGTACGCCAGGAAGCTTCCCACCAGGGCTCCCGTGTGGCTCCCCGCGGCCCGGGCGCCCGCGGAGGAGGTGCCCCCCTTGAGGATGATGATGGGCTTTCGCTCGACGACCTTGGAAGCGACCTCGATGAACCTGCGCCCCCTAATGATGGACTCCAAGTAGAGGAGGATGACGGACACGTCGTCGTCCTGGCCCATGGCCTCTATAAAGTCCACCTCGTCGAGGTCCCCCTTGTTCCCGAGGCTCACGAAGCTGTGGAACCCGATGTCCTCCTTCAGGATCCAGTCTATGACGGCGGTTCCGAGGGCCCCGCTCTGGGAGACGAATCCTATCCTCCCCTTCCGGGGCATGCCTGTCGCGAAGCTAAGGTTGAGGGGGGCCGCGGTGTTGATGATGCCGAGGCAGTTGGGCCCCTGGATCCTCATGCCGTACTTTGCACCGATC
>JAUWBQ010000192.1 GCA_030601645.1 Candidatus Bathyarchaeota archaeon
CATCCCGCCGCTCAACTCGTGGGGGTAACTGGTCACCCGATCCGGGTCTATGCCCACCAGGCTGAAAAGCTCCCGAGCTCTATCCACGGCATCCTTCTTCTCCACGTCTTCGTGGATCGTGATCGCTTCTGCGATCTGGTCTCCCACCTTGAAGACGGGGTTGAGGGCGTTCATGGCCCCTTGAAAGACGTAGGACATTTTCTTCCATCTGTAGTCTTTATCGAAGGTCTTCTCGTCGAGGCCGATGATGTCGACATCGTTGAGCAAGATCTTACCCCCGGCGATCCTGCCATTATAGGGGAGGAGGCGCATGATGGTCAACGCTAGGGTCGTCTTCCCGCACCCTGACTCGCCGACCAGGCCGAGGGATTCTCCTTTCTCCATCTGGAGTCTGACGTCGTCAACCGCCTTAACGTCACCCTTATGGGTCGAGTAGTAGGTCTTTAGATCCTGAACCTCGAGGATGGTCATCTTGGGGCCTCAGTCTATGACTCAAGTCACTTCTCTTTTTAAAGTTAATAAGTATGATATCCTTTTTTGAATTTAAATGATGAGGGGGTCCGACCAACGTCTCGGACTAGGTGATCTGTAGGATTCTCTGCAGATTTCCACCGAGGATCCTTTCTCGCTTTTCATCTTCGAGTCTGGATAGTTCCACCCTTCTCATCTCCAGGTCAATGTTCCCGAGTGGGGCATCGGATGTGAAGATAATCCTGTCTAGGTCCAGTTCATCTGTGTATCCACGTTGGAAGGCCAAGGTGGGGAAGGGCCTCGTCGTAAGATAGATGTTGTTACAGCCTTTGACGGCTCTGTGAGCTCTCCGGCTATTTGAGGTGACGAAGTTGACCTCTTGGAATCTGCTGGCGTAGTCCGCCACTGCTTCTGGGGGGCAGAAGATGGAGTCCCCCGAGTGGATGTACACCGGAACCCCCTCTTCCTCCGCCACCTTGACAACAGGCTCCATAATATTGCTGCCCACGCCGTATCCGTCGTTGGTGGGGTCCAACTGCAACCCGGAGAAGCCCCTCCCCAGAGCATCCCTGAACCTTCCATTCTCGCCCTCAAGGTGGGGGTTCGCCCTGAAAAGTGCGACCAGCCTGACCGGGTGCTTCTTGACAGCTTCCAAGACGTACGCATTGGCCTCACCATAAAACGGTCCGGGCGGCGGAGCCACCACGACCGAGATGTCCACGCCGAGCCTGTCCATATTGGCGATCAGCGTCTCGCCGCTCTGCTCCATGTATATCGTCTGTCCGAGGAAGACGTGGCCGTCGATTATTGTCATCAATCCACCTCCAGGCCCAAGATCCTGGCCATGCTCTCCCCTAGGACCAAATCCTTCTCTTCAGGGGTAATGTCGCACACGCGAACCTTCATCATCTCTATCTCGGGAATCCCAAAGGGCATGTCCGAGCCGTACACGACCCTGTCGGCCCCCACTCGCCTAACGGCTCTGGCGATCTCCCGGTGGCTCCTGAAGGAGGTCTCCAGTATGATGTTCTCGAACCACCTCGCTACGCAGATCGCGTCCTCGTAGAGGCGCTTCCCCATGTGGCCGATGATCAGAGTGAGATCGGGGAAGGAATCAGCGAGATCTCCGACGAGGGTGGGCTGGGCGAAGCCGTACGTGTCTGGCTCCCCAGTGTGGATAAGGATCGGGACCTTGAGCTTCGAGGCCAGTTCGGCTATGGGGAAAGCCAGCTCCTCGCTGTTTATGGCGAAGGCCTCGTTCCTTGGGTGGAACTTGACCCCCTTGAAGCCCTGGTCCTTCACTCCATCCTCGATGCTCCTCAATGCGTGTTCCTGGAGATGGGGGTTCACGCGCAGGAACCCGATGATCCGTCCCGGCGCCTTCGACATGGATTCCACGAGGAATCGATTCACATCGTCATAGGTCCTGTCCTTTCCTATGGAGGAATAGGGGGCGCATGTGACGATGGAGTCGATGCCGTTCCCATCCATGATCTCAAGGAGGTCCCCGACCGAGTTTGGAGGGAGACCATTCCCGGGCCCTGCGAAATGAGTGTGGCCGTCGATCACAACCATTTTAATCTCAACTTTATGTACTGAATGCTATATATAACAAGCATCAGGCGAGACAAAACTTGACTACTCTGAACCTAAGCCTTCAAGGCAACTGCGAAGAGTTGCGAGACTTCTACATCGAGCTCCTAGGCGAGATAGGCTTCTTCAACATACATCAGGAGGAATGGGGGGACGGATTCAGGGTAATGGGGGCCAGCGCTAAAAGGTCCTCCCAGCTCACTGCCACGATTATGAACCTCTTCATCGGCTACATACACAAGAACAGGATAGTCATAGAGTTGGTTGCACAGCGAGAAAACGACCATCTGGCTGCATCGCTGACGTGTACGCCTTATCTCGATGTCGTGGATCTAGTGGCTCCAGACGAAAAACCCGAGGAAAAAGAGAGATGTGAGAGGCTGGTAAATATGTTCTACGACCGAATCCACGGGAAATTTGGTACAAGTCCGTGATACGCTCAATTGCTTATCGAGCTTACGCATTGATTCAGTTTGCAATCGTGATCATGGATAGATTGGTCGCTGGGTATGTTGAAATCTATAAATTGGCCGCAGGGGTTAAGAAATCCAACTGACAAGATATACTTGAATGTCGTCCGCCGAGAGGGCCGCCGGTATCCTATTGGAGATAGAGCCAGAGGAGTTCAGGGTCCTCCAGGCGATAGAGCTTGGCATGGCGCGCTATAGCTACGTCCCCCTAGAGGAGATATTCAAGTACGCCGGGATGCCAGAGAGTGAGGCCGAGTTCCGCCTCAGCGAGTTGGATAAGAAGGATCTGATCTATAGGCAGCACAACCCCTACCTCGGCTACATAATGAACTATACGGGCTACGACGTCCTTGCCCTCAACGCATTGGCGAAGGCCGATGTGCTCAACTCCCTCGGCAAGTCCCTGGGGGTGGGGAAGGAGGCCGACATCTACGACGCCATCACCGACGAGGGGGAGAGGGTCGCTGTCAAGTTCCACCGCCTCGGCCGCACCAGCTTCAGGGAGACCCGGAAGAAGCGGGGCTACATCCAGAGGAGGCGGCACACCTCCTGGCACTACCAGTCACGTCTGGCGGCTGAGAAGGAGTACTCTATCATGGGTCAAGTCTATGAGGTAGGAGTCTCATCACCACAGCCCCTCCACCAGAACCGCCACGTCATCGTCATGGGATACATCGACGGCTACAACCTCAACGACATCGCCTTCCTCGATGATCCCCCGGGCTTCCTCGAGGACATCCTCCTGAACGCCCGTAAGACCTACAG
>JAUWBQ010000170.1 GCA_030601645.1 Candidatus Bathyarchaeota archaeon
GGTTAGAGACCTGGTGAAATCTCATGGCTTCAAGGGGAAGCTGTCTGAAGTGACCCAGGGGGACATGCGGCAGGTGATGGGCGTCCTCGAGAAACGTCTGAACGATCCCGGGGGCATCGAGACGCTCTTGTTCACCCTCGAGGAGGTGGAGGGTGCGGTCTATGGGGGTGAGAAAAGCCCCGAGTATATCCTAGTCACCGAGGTTTTCAGATCCAGGAATAGGCGAAGAGCAGACAGGCTACTCCAGGTAGCCGCCAACAAGAACGTTAAAACCAGGATCGTCATGGCTGATACCGCTGCAGGAGCTAGGATAACCCAGTTTGGCGGCCTTGTGTGTATGCTACGAGAGTAGCCTCAATCATCACGCGCTTATAGATAATTTCAAGTTTGAATGTCGTGTGGGGAGTGGGATTCCCACACGGATTTACTAGTATACATCGTAGGTGTTCGTGTTTACGGCTGTTATGGTTTTTCATCGGCTAGTTTATGAGCGTATTCGCGATATTCGTTTGCTTTTTCTTGATTGCCCATTTCGTCATAAAGGCTACTTAATACATCATAGCATTTTGACTCTCCGGCCCTGTCCCCAATCTCTGTTTTGATCTCCAGCGCCTTCTCATAGAACTCTATCGCCCTCTTTACCTCACCCAAAACATGATAGGCGGCGCCGAGGTTCGTGTAGCATTTTGATTCTCCGGCCCTGTCCCCAATCTCTGTTTTGATCTCCAGCGCCTTCTCATAGAACCCTATCGCCCTCTTTACCTCACCCAAACCACGATAGGCGACGCCGAGGTTCGTGTAGCATTTTGATTCTCCGGCCCTGTCCCCGATCTCGATGTTGATCTCCAGCGCCTTCTCATGGTATTCTATCGCCCTCTTTACCTCACCCAAATCATGATAGGCGATGCCGAGGTTCGTGTAGCAAGCTGATTCAATCCAAAGGTTTTCTGACAGTCGTGCAGCCACCAAACCCGATTCACACGCTGTCACCCGGTCAACCCAGTGCCCACGTATATCCAGATACGTGTCAACGGCAAAGACTAAACCCAGCGCCAAAGACCACTGCTTACTCTCCAGGCACCATTCCAAGACTCTCATCATGTGCTCCCGGTCAGCGTCAAGCCTCAGGTAACCCGGCAACCCCTCTTCGGTCTCATTCTCGGCCAATCCGATGAAGTAGGAAACAAGCCTGCGAGACGCCTCTTCATCAACAGATAAACTTTGACTCGCATAAGTATGCAGCAGGCGGTGAGTCACCTCATATCGTTTGTCGACACGCCTCAACAAGCCGAAATTCATCAGCCTTCTCAACGCTCGCCTCAAGGAGGAAGTAGAGAATTGTAAAGTCTCAGCGACAACATCCTGGCTGAACGGCGACAAAGCCAACAGACCCGACAACGCCATCACCCGCACCGCCTCATCACCCACCTGGGTGAGACTCCTCTCCAACAGATACGGTACACTCCTCAGGCGGTCCTCCACTTCGTCTGGGTCGAGGGCCTCCAGGGGAGTCTCCCTCAACCATTCTAGGTACTCCTCCAACGATTCGCCGGTCTCCGAGAGGTATCTGCCTACGAGGCAGATGGCCATGGGCAAGCCGCCTAACATCTCACAAATCCCGTCCGCCGCATCTCTCTCCGTGATCTGCCTGCCGCGGCTGGCCTGGAGCAGCTCCATGGCCACATCCATCGGCAGAGGTTGAAGGTCCTGTTTGTATGCAACTGCGTCGGATTGTCTGCGGCTGGTTATCAGCACGGCGCAGTCGCCGCGTGTCTGGAGCAGGGTGGGGAGGTCGACCGCCTGCTCCGTGCCCTCCAGTATCAACAGTGTTTGCCTCTGGGATAGAGTGCGGAGGGCGGCTGCTTGTGAGGTGTCCCGTGCTTCTTCGTCGTAGCTGCGTACGATATGCTCATACGCGTAAGCGGTTTCAGCTCTTCTGTCGAAGCTGTAATAGATAATTCCATCGGGAAACAGATCTGGAAGGCTGTCTTCTGGGGCCAGCGTCCAAACGGCCTTCGAAGCCAGCGCAGACTTACCTATGCCACCAGGACCACATAATGTGACGACGCGTCCAGGCTGGAGATCCACCAATAATTTGGTCAGCTCTTCCTCACGATCTATGAAATCCTCGACCGGAGGTGGACGCTGGAACGGGATACGAATAGGCCGACCACCCTCTACGGTGGATTTGATGTATACGTTTGCATATCGAAAATCCGCTTTTGAGAAGTCGAAGGTGTCGCCCTTCTCGTCGTCGTTCAAGGCCGGGCTCCCCACAATCTAAAATGCGATCAGTTTCAAGACCAGCTTCCCGATCTGATTTGCTAAAATAAGTACCGTGGGCATCGCATCGGCCACTTCCTCGGCTGCGTTCTTCAACATGCCCCCTAGATTCTGGATCATCGTCTTGTTCGGCTTCTCCTCGGCAGCCATCTTCACCAGCAGATCCGCCGACGCAGCCACCGCCTCGGCTTGCTCAGCTTTCTTCGGAGGGACCTGTTGCAGAGCCTCACCCAGCTGCTGTATGAGCTTCTCCAGTTCCTCTTTGGCCGATGCATCGGTGTCTGGCATTGCGTTGATGGTCTGGACGACGTTTCTCAATGTGGATTTTATGTTGACGTTGGCTCCTCTGAAGTTTGCGCCCGTGAAGTTTAACGTGTCTCCCGTGGATTCGGGTTTTTTCTCTGTTTCGTCACTAGACATTAGAATCGATGTTCATTTATTTTTAGGAATTATTATAACTTTTCCACTGATTCATGCGCCGTTTTTATGCGGAAGAATGTCTTGATGTGATGTTTTTGTTCTCTCTGTCAGTCGTTATTCTCGTAGATGGGATTCGAACCCACGAATCCCTTCGGAACAGCGGTCTAAGAGCAACAAATCTCGATTCAATGAACCTGTGAACCTAGATAAGTATCATACCCCAAAATTCAAACAGACGCATTAAAAACCTGAAAACCTTATGACAAGCCACCGACGCGAAAAACAGACATAACTGCCATAGTAACGACCCCCGGAAAACGCTACAAGCGGCCACAATCACAACTGGTGTGGGGGGAGGGATTCAAACCCTGCCCCTGATGGAGATATCTCCCGACACTTTTCCCTTTTTTTGTAAGTGATTTTAGATAACGCGCGCGCAAAAGAGATGTAGGCATCTCGATGATACTGGACGCTAGGTATATGCGTGCATTCGAAAAAAAGAAGGGAGGTTAGTCCCTGGACTCCAGGGCTTTGGAGAGATCCACCTTCTGGAACGCCTCGGTGAACTCGACCAGGTATTCCACTAGCCCCTCCATGATCTTCTTCCCACGCTCATAGAGGTCGTCCACGACCTCCTTCCCCAACACCGGGGGGCCCTCCTCGTCGAGGTCCCAGGCCTGGACGGGGATAGTGATGGAGCCTCCCTTGAACTCGAACTTGTTGAAGGTGACGGGCTTGATCTCCTCCCCGAAGACATCCCGCATCGTGTACTTCTCCCCCCACTCCCCCTTGTAGCCAGTGCCCCTCAGGTCGGCGATCTCCTTCCCGCCCAGGAAGAGGGAGACGGCCAGCTCCTGCATGAAGGAGCCCTTCTCCGGGTGAAGCTCAGGTAATATCTCCTTGCCGATGCTCCACCACTCGGGGATAGCCACCACGACGCCAAAGTCCCTGGCCGCCCTCCCAGCCCTGATGATGGTCTCCCTGTTCCCCCCGTGGCCGTTGAGGACTATGACCCTCCGGACTCCGTTCCTGTTGAGGCTCCTGAAAATGTCCACGTAGAAGCGCTCCAGGGTCTCCGGGGCTATCGTGATGGAGCCGGGGTAGAACTTCTGCTTGTCGTTCTCCCCGAAGGGTATCAGCGGTAGTGTTACGAGGCCTGTCCTCTCCCCCACCTTCTCCGCGAGCCAGGCCACCGAGCTGCAGTCGCTGCTTATAGGGGTGGGGCCGTGGCCGTGGAATGTGCCCACAGGGAG
>JAUWBQ010000112.1 GCA_030601645.1 Candidatus Bathyarchaeota archaeon
ATGATACTATCCGCCTAAGCGTCTCCTCTAACCCTGACAAGGCTGTTCAGCTCCAGGAAGGCGTCGTAGGGCTCCTTGCCCCGCACTATGAGCCGATTGACGTACTCCGCATCCCTCTTGGCCTTGGCCAGATCGTTCCTGTTGCTCCTCAGGGGCTTGATCTTCAGCCTTCTGAAGGTCTCCAGATAGTCGTCGCCGAGCATGGTGGCGCTGATGACCTGACGGGGCCTACCCCTTCTACGCGTCTCCTCCGGCCTCACGTCCACGAGGCCCGCGGCGCTCATCCTCCTGATCGTCGAGACCACCGCTTGAGTCCGTCTCCGCATGATCTTGGAGAGCTCTCTCACGCCTACAGGGTCTTTTTTCACGATGAACAGCACTTGCGCCTCGACCTCAATTGACATTATGTTTCCCATCCGGAAACTTATTCTCGGTATTGAAACTACGAGGCATATTTAAGCATTACCGTTTGAAAAACCATCAATCCGAATGGAGTAGCATGAAAAAGGGCTTGAACAACCGACCTTATGACCATAAGCTCCATTTCCTTCTGGGCTTGTATTCCGCGCAGGCGGATTAAATAATTATGATTTATTGGCGCGCGCGACCAGCAGGCCAACATCCATTTCTCACATCGTACGCGTAACGTGAACGCGATACATCAGTGCCTTAACGACGGATACGATCGCTCGCCAGGCGTTAGTCACCACCATTATGAACACGACGAAGCTCCAGAACAGCTCTAGGGAGAGGAAAGGCATCCCAGCTCCGGGTGTGAAAACCTGGGGGTCGATCAATACCCAGGAGCCATCCACGTGACCATAGACATATTCAAGCGGCCAGCCTACGTTGATGAGCACGAGAGCAAAGAGCACCCACAGACCGCTATGGATCGCCTCGAAGAAGAGGTTGAGGTCGTTCTCACCGGCCACGATGAAGAGGTAACTTTTCACGGCTCCGATGAAGAGCAATGCGGCGGCGACGACAACGAACGGTTTGAATGCGGAGGTGTAGAGTCCCTGCATCTGCGGAAGGAGAAGAAAGACGCCTAGACCAATGCCGGCCACCAGCTCAATCGCTGCTTCGCGTCTCCCCTTGAGCCTGAACCTCTCCAATCCTATGCCGAAGAACTTTTCCAACGGCGTCCTCTCGGTGGGACCCTTTCTCACGTCCGACGATGGAAGTCTCCTCATGAGTGCTAACACAAACAGGAGGTTCACGATCACCATGATGGGCATGTTTGCCGGGTTGTTTCTAACCACAATCGTCTCGCCGATGAAGTTTCCCACGGCAGGGCCCACGATCGAGGCTCCAAGTATGAAGGACATTCCTACGGCCACAAGCACCACCAAGATCCTCATAATCGGCTGCACATACTCGACGGGGACGTGCCAAACCTTCTTACCCGTCCCAGCATAATCGTTGGCCACAGCCTTCGGATCTCCGAGCCTGCTGATGGCGGCGAGCACAGAATCGACGGTCACGCTCCCGGCTCCGATCGCCTCCGCCTCCTCGATCAGGTGGGTTCGTATCTCCGCCAAGGCCTCCTCGCTACTGATGGGCAGGTATATCCTGACTCGTTCGAGATATTGCTCGACGGGCTTCATCGCATCTTCATTCATGTGAATCGGCCTCCTAGATTATCTCTCCTATCTCGTCCGTCAGTTTTGACCAGGTCCTCACCATCATATCGAGGGCCCTCTCACCTTCCCGGGTTAGAGAGTAATACTTCTTGGGTTTGGTCCGGTCTTGATAGCTCCAATTCGAGGAGAGGAGTTCACGCTTCTCCAGTCTCCTCAGTATCGGATAGATCGTGCCTTGTTCAAACACGAGGAACGACACTTTCTCCTCCATCTTCTTCACTAGTTCGTAGCCGTACGCGCTTTTCTTGTTCAACAACGAGAGGACTAGCATCGAGAGGGCTCCCCGTTTTACCTCTTTTGACCACCTTTGATGTTCTTCATCGGATTTTCTTCTTTTCTGGTCCAACATCTCCACCGCTTTTATCACACACTGGTATACATCGCATAGTACTATATATCACACAGTATATGTAATATTTAAAACGTTCGCACGCGGAAGGCGATGATGCGTTCCGCGCGCGTAAGGATAGCGTAGAAACGCACCTACAAAGTGAAAAGCCTGCACCATGAAGGCTACAGGATGCGTGCGACATATGGTAAGAGTGGGTTTAATACACCCTAAAACATAGGAGAGAACATGTCAACCGAGATAAAAACCATCACCCAAAAGTACATAATGGCTGTGAACTGCTACCTAGTGAAAACTCCAACCGGCTACATCCTGATCGACACAGGCCTCCCAAAAAGACGCAGCGACCTCGTGAGAGAGCTGGAAACCGCGGGTTGCAAGCTTGGAGACCTCAATCTAATCATAATAACCCACGGACACCTCGACCACAACGGCAACACCGCATACCTCCGCGAAAGGTACGATGCCAAGATAGCCATGCACGGCGGCGACTTGGCGATGGCTGAGAGCGGGGACATGTTCAGGGGCGTTAAGGGCCTCACCGTGGCAGTCATCAGGCTTCTGCTCCCGCTGGTCGGAATGAGCAGATACGACAGCTTCAGTCCGGACATAATTCTCGAGGAGGGGCAGGACCTCTCCGAGTACGGATTCGACGCCAGGGTGGTCCATGTCCCGGGGCACTCCAAGGGCTCGATTGGCGTCCTGACGGCGGGGGGCGATCTGTTCTGCGGCGACATTCTCGGGAACACGGGCAAACCAGCAAGAACCACATTGATCGACGACCCGGATGAATTGGATGCAAGTGTCGAGAGACTGAGAACTTTGGAGATAAAGACCGTCTACTCCGGGCACGGCAAGCCATTCCTGATGGAACAGTTCATGGAAAACTACCAATAACCCGATATGCACGGGAAATGGACGCGTTTATTTAGTTAATTGGTGGCGGGGGGTAGGTGACGTATGTCGTTTAATTGTGCCACCATTTTTTTTAAAGTGTCTTTTTTTGTCCCTGGAAAGGTCGATCCATTTTTACGCGAGCAGGCCGATCTTCCACATCCCATTCGATGCTGGCCCATACCACGAGCTCAACGTCGAGCGCTTCGAGCTCGAAAAAACGGGGAAGATTCTCTCCAATCATTCAGAGGGCGCTCATTTTGACCGCTTCTGGGACTTCGCCGTCTACGCCTCCGAACAGGCAGAACCGCCGCCTTCTAAGGCCATCACAAAAATTATATAAAGAAATTCCACGTACACGCGCACCATCTATAATAGTAAATCATTATTTACCAAGACTGCTCGTACCTTCTCAGCGGCCTCTTGGGCTTGTTCCTCGCTCTTGGCTCCCGTGATCACCAGTTTTCCCGTGCTGAATATCAGGATCACAGCCTTCGGGTCTTTTATCCTGTAGATGGCGCCCGGGAACTGCTCCGGCTCATACATTATGTTGTCCAGCACATAAGCAGCAGCTTCGAGGTCGACTTTTCGCCCGACATAAGCGGAGGCAACCATGTTCTGGACGGTTATCACTGGCTTACTCAAGATTATGATGCCCTTATTCTTCAACTCCCTGACCACCTTCCTCACGGCGCTGCCCGCCATCTTGGCCGACTTCGCCCCTGTGCAGACCATCTTCCCCGTTGTGAAGATCAAAGTCTTAGTTTTCGGCCGCTCGAGAGCGAAGACTAGGCCAGGGAACTTCTTTGGCCTATACTCCACGTTCCTGAAGACCTTCATGATGGCGAGGAGGTCGATCTTCTGGTCCAGGGACGCGGTGGCGACCACGTTCACGATCCGCACATTACAGGGCCTGCCTGGGCTCTTCTCAGATTCTATCGGAGTGGCCTTCATTCTCCCTCCCCCTCCTTATCCTCTTCTGAAGGTCTGGATACGTTGGGATGTCGCTGATGACCTCCACCAACAGAAGCCCAACAAACGCTGGTGTTAGTAGGACAATTAGAAGAACCTAGTTCATGAATCGTCAGGCCCTTCCTCCCCTTGAAGATCGTTACCGTACAGTATCTTCCCAGTTCGCACGAGCGCGAACTGCGTGATTAAGTCAAGGATGAACGTAGATCTTGACAACGCTTCAGATCGAATCATAAACCCTCAGATGCTCACGGGAGATTGACGCTAGCCACGATAACTGTTTCCATTAAATGCCGCTCGGTTCTGTGGAGTTGATACAGAGCCTCAATGTTCTTTATCCCTTAACTTCCTGTGGGATGAGAGTAAGCCTCTAACTTCTCGCACGTGCCACCGCCCCGCAAACCCGTCGCGGAATGAACATAACCACCAAATATAACTTAAACTAACAAACAACTACATGAACCTCGAAACCCTAATCACAGAATCAACGAACCTTACAATACCAATTATCCTAATCGCCCTCACAATCATTCTGGGGATATATGGCATCTATCTCTCCATGCGACTCGGACGTAAGGAAAAAACCAAGAACGCAACATAATGATTATGAAAAGCGCGCATGGTTGTTTAAAAATAATATTAGACCGTTCCTCTTCTATAGATTGTATAAAGCGCGCGCGACTAACACTAAACCAAACGGTACATTGAACCTTGGAGTGAAATAAACCCAAGGGGTCGTCCTGGGGATTAGATTAGACAAGCCCTAACCCTAAAAAATGCCCAGTTTAACGTTTTTTGACGGTAGCGAGGGATAGATTTGAACCACCGACCTTGACTGTTATTCTCGTAATTAGAATTTTCTGCAGATGATCATGAAATGCTCGCTTATTCCAACGATGCTTGGATGGGTGCACGTCTTCATATGCGTCTCCCATAGGATCTCGTTGTACTCGCCCATCTCATGTACCTCGTTGTATCTCCCCTCATGAGTCGAGAACATGCCTTCAAGCCCAACCATCTCCAGAACATGGGTCTTCCCTGTGAATTCCTCCATCAGCTCCTCGGGCAGATAGAAGTGGCATGGGGCAAAACCCGAACCTCCCGGATAATACCCCGTGGTCGTGTACGTCCTATACGCGTCTGGAACGGTTAGCATCTCAGGCCACAGGAAGACGAATGAATTCATGCACACTGCCAGCCGGCCAATGACTGATACAAATATTGGGGCGTCGGATTTCGCCACCCGGATCAACTCATCGACTGCCTTTACTCTTCTCTCCTCGTACACCAGATGGTTAAGCGGTCCTCCCAGACATAATATGGCGTCGAAGGCGTTGTCCTCGAACATAGAGAGTTCCTCAACTGAACCTTCTATGATCTGCTTCACCCTGTCCTCGACCTTGGCTTCCTTGATCTGATGCCTCGCTATTCTCAGCATTTCCGGCGTCAGGTCAAGCAGGACGGGATCGAGGCCGAGCTTCGCTAGCTCTATCGTGTACCTCCCAGGGCCGCCGCCAGCGTCGAGGACACATCCCTTTTCGGGGAGATATTTTCGGAGGAAGTGCATCGTGGTGTCGAACTCCAGCCGGTTGTAGGCGTGTTTAGATAACCTCTCCCACTCCTTCACGCCTTGATCCGTGTAGTACTGCTTCACGAGGCCTTCACTCACGCCATCACTCCCCTTACACTCCTAGAGCTATTTACACTCGATAAAAGTTTAAGGAACCAACAAAGCCCAGAAAAACACTGGCCACCGACCTCGGGGTCGTGAGCCCCATGGAACGAGCCGTCCAAACAACAACACGCGCACGACCCCCATACGAACAACACCGGAAACAAAGAACAAGCCCAGAACCACTCAAGCAAACCAGTAGCTGAACAGCAGCAAAACAGTACCTAAACCCAACCAAAAGCAACCGCAAAACACCCCCAAAACAAAAAACAAACCCCCAAACCACCCCAAAAACGCCCCACACCAACAAGGGGGGAGGGGACAAACAACTGGTAGCGAGGGGCAGATTTGAACTACCGACCTCGGAGTAATGAGCCACAAGGGCTAACCCATCCCGAAGACTAAAAGACATCTCCTCAGAACACAACAGCCTAAAAAACCATTCCCGAGAAACGACGATGATGAAAGACCCCCCCCTCCCCCCTAGAACACCACACATAAGAATGGTAGCGGGGGGTAGATTTGAACTACCGACCTTGGGGTTATGAGCCCCACGGGCTAACCTGGCTGATCGAGCTCTCTCGTTAACTCTCAATCTCGGG
>JAUWBQ010000203.1 GCA_030601645.1 Candidatus Bathyarchaeota archaeon
CCCCGAAGTGCATATATCCGCGACTCCCATCTGCGGCGATGGAGACTGCCATCCTTCTGGCGTCCCCGACGCGCTCGTGCCCCACGCCGTCCTCTTGGATAGCGACGGTGCATCCGAAATCCTCCAGTTGAGCGATGATCACATCATCGGTCGCATCCGTTACAACTACGAACTGCTCATCGTAGATGTCTGTTAACAGGGACATCCGCTCTTTGACAGCCTTGAAGAGCCCCCCTCCTGGGTCGTGGGTGTACGTTGCGAGAGACACAGCCTCCATTATCAATCCTCCGCGGATCTAGATGGCTAGTCAGTATCCGGAACACAGATTAGGCTTACCATGTCTAAAATCCATTTTCATGGGGCGACCTCGCGGCTTTAAATGATGAGAGCGCAATGCTCACTGGTGAATTTACGTGTGGGGAGGAAACAGGCTCAAGGAGATCCTCGAGGATGGAAAGCTCGCAGTTGGGAGCTGCGTCTACTCCAGCAGCCCGGCTCTGGTGGAGCTCATGGGCTACTGCGGCCTGGATTTCTGCAGGATCGACAACGAGCAATCGTGGCGGAGGGACGAGAGCGCGGAGAGCATGGTGAGGGCGGCTGTGATCTCGGGGATCGTCCCCTTGCTCAGGGTGGACCACGACAAGGACGTGATAAGGAAGGCCCTGGAGATCGGGGCAGGGGGCCTCATCATCCCTCACATTATAAGCCCCGAGGAAGTGGAAGACGTGGTGAGGGCCGCAAAGTTCCCGCCGAGGGGGGAGAGGGGCATCGGCACCCTCAGCTTCTCAGGTAGGTGGGGGACGATGAAAGCTGCCGACTACATCAAGTGGAGCGACGAGGAGCAACTCGTGGGCGTCATGATCGAGGACATCCGGGCCATGGACCAAATAGACGAGATCATGGCCGTGGACGGGCTAGACTTCGTCCTATTCGGGCCCAGCGACTTCTCAGTCTCCATCGGACACCCCGGAGAGGGCACCCATCCCAAGGTGATGGAGGCCCTCAGGGAGACGATCGAGGCCGCGGACAGGCATGGTAAGTGGGTCTGTAAGGGAGTGGGCTATCCCTGGGTGGAGAACGCGAGGAAGTTCGTGGAGATGGGGTGTCACATGATAGAGATGGGACACGACGCCACGATACTGAGGACAATCTGGAGCACGAAGGGAGAAGAGATCAGGAAGCTCAGATGAGCTCTCACTCCTTCTTCTCTTTCAGGATGGCTATCTGGCCCAGATGGTAGAGATCGTGGTGGATCACCCCATGAAGCAGCGTGTAGAAGTTATACGATCTCCCCGGAACTGTCTCTCCTAGACGATCTTCGCTCAAACGGGAGAGGGCTCCCGCAAGGGCTTCATGTTCCTCCCTCAGACTCTCCACCGTCCGAGCCCACGACTTCTCGCTCAAATCCTTGATTGGGGGATAATCCTCCTCGGGGGAGATCCTTCCCATCTTCTGGCCCTCTACGGCTTTGCGGGCCACCCTCTTCCAGGTCTCCATGTGCGTCACCAACTCCCAGATGGAGTGCCTCGCCTTCAGCGGGCGAGACGCCGCCTCCTTCGCACCGATCTCCGAAAGGAACTCCATCACAGAGCCGCCGTGCCACGCGTCGCTGTAGAAGGTCTTCCGCATCTGATCCTTGATCCTCTCTATCTCTATCGCCATCACGAACCCGATCTAGAATGGAATCATGACTAATAATGTAGTTGGAACCTATAGGGCCTTGGAGAGGAGGTCAAGGATCGCTTCCTCGATCTCCCCTGGGACGATCTCCTCCAGCTCGTACCTCACCCTTACGACGGGCTTCTCCACCTTCAGGTATCTCCGGATGTCCGTGGGGGTGCCGAGGAGGACCAGGTCGCACGGGGTGTCGTTGATGGCCTTGCTTAGCTCGTCCATCTGGTTCTCGCTGTAGCCCACCGCTGGCAGCACCTTCTCCAGATGGGGGTAGAGCTCGTAGAGCTCCTTGATGGAGCCGGTCGCGTAGGGCCTCGGGTCGACGATGATCGCCCCCAGCTCCTTCGCCTTGATAGTGGCGGCGCCGTAGCTCATCCCTCCGTGGGTGACGGTGGGCCCGTCCTCCACCACAAGGACCCGTTTGCCCTCCAACTCCTCTTCCCGTTCGGCCGTGATCAAGATGTCGGCCTTGAAGACACGGGCCGACGGGTTCAATCCCTTCACGTTCTCGATGGTCCTCTCCACATCCTCCGGCTTGGCGGTGTTCACCTTGCTGACGATGACGATGTCCGCCATCCTAACGTTCGTGGTCCCAGGGTAGTAGTTGAGCTCGTCTCCGACCCTGTGGGGGTCTACCAGGACTATGTGGACCGTGGGCTCGTAGAAGGGGAAGTCGTTGTTCCCCCCGTCCCAGACCACCACATCGGCCTCATTCTCCGCCGCCTCCAGTATCTCCTTGTAGTCCACCCCAGCGAAGACTATCGCCCCGTTCTCAATGTGGGGCTCGTAGTCCTCCCTCTCCTCTATGGTGCACTCGTGCCTGTCCAGGTCCTCCAGGGTCTCGAACCTCTGCACCCTCTGCTTGGTCAGGTTCCCGTAGGGCATCGGGTGGCGGATGACCACGACCCTGTATCCCTTCTCCTTGAGGCGGGGGAGGAGCCAGCGGGAGGTGGGGCTCTTGCCGCTCCCCGTCCGGGAGGCGCAGACCGACACCAGGGGCTTCGAGGGCTTGATCATCGTCGCCTCCGGCCCGAGGAGGACGAAGGTAGCCCCGGCGGCCAGAGCCCGGGACGCCTCGTTCATGACGTAGCCATGGGAGACGTCGCTGTAGGAGAAGACGACCTCGTCCACGTCCAGCTCCTCTATGAGCCTCTCCAGCATGGACTCGGGGTAGATCCTTATCCCACTGGGATACCCGATCCCGGCCAGCTCCGGGGGGTAAACCCTCTTCTCTACGCCCGACTCTGCGTCCAAGTCGGAGATCTGGGCTGCGGTGAAGGCTACGACCTCGTAGTCCGGGTTGCTCCTGTAGAAGGTGTTGAAGTTGTGGAAGTCCCGGCCCGCCGCCCCCATGATGATGACTTTCTTAACCATCAGGTCTCACTGAAATGAATTTAGGTTAATACTAAATAAGCTTAACAACCCTCGAAACGCCGCGGCGTGGCTAGTTTCTTAAAA
>JAUWBQ010000204.1 GCA_030601645.1 Candidatus Bathyarchaeota archaeon
CAATCCTGAACTCCTCCCTGAGCTCGTAGCTCACAGTGTCCCCGACGATGATGGGCCTCCTTGTCTTCCCAACCTTAAACCCCATGTAGTTGAGACAGATTTTTGGCCCTAGGGCCCCGCTGGCCACAATATGCCTCGTAAATTTCTGGATCTTCCTCTGGATCTCCCTAGCCTCCTCCAGCTTCCCTCATTCATCTTGTTGTAGATGTCCAGCCAGTACGGGGCGATGACGTTGGCACTGGCCAGGATCATCCCGGTGCACCCAGAAGCCAAGGCCGGGAGGACCACCTCGTCCCAGCCGCAGACGACATCGATCTTGTCGCCCACCTTCTCCAACACCGTGATGAGGTACTTGAGGTCGCCGCTAGAGTCCTTCATCCCCACCACATTGGGCAGCTCCGCCAGGTCTTCCACCACCTGCCACGGGATGTACTGATGGGTGGCGACAGGGATGTTGTAGATGACCATAGGGATATCCACGGCCTGTGAAATGGCGTGGTAGTGGTCGAAGATCCCCTTCCCTCCCTTCGGCTTCATGTAGTAGGGATTGACTATGATCGCCGCGTCCGCTCCCACATCCAACGCGTGTTTCGTCGCGTCGATGACCAGTTTAGTCGCCGTATCCCCGGTCCCCGCGATGACCGGTATCCTACCGTTCACCTGGTCAACGCAGGCCTCGATGACTTCGGCCCTCTCCGGTTGGGACATCAGGGAGAACTCCCCGGTCGTCCCGCAGGGGACGATGCCGGTGATCCCCCTCTCGATGAGCCAGTCGATGAGGCTCCGGTAGGCCCCTTCGTTGAACTCCTCGTGCTTGTCGAAAGGCGTCACAACCGCGGGCATGACGCCTTCGAGTTTGATTCCATTAACTCTAACCATTAACAAACACTACGTCAATATTCGGTGTTTAGTTAATAAATTCGTTGAAGAATACATCGTTAAAACTACGGGGGATTCCGATTAACTTCGTTTTCTCTTTGAAAGGATCCTTCACGGCCAAACCCCGCGCGCAGCGGGAGAGATTCGAACCCACTGTATTTATACGCCGAGGGTTCAAAGAGGCAGAATCCGCTCGGTATACTGAGCGTAACCCACCGGGACCACCACTTCTACGCCTGATAAAGAATGTGGAGGTTATCTAGGATATTCTACACATGGTTTTAAAAAAAGGAGGAAAAAGGGGAAAGGCTACTTCGTGTGCCTTTTGACAAACGCCTCGATGCGGTCCATCGCGGCCTCGAAAGTGGTCTCCGGTGTCATCTCGAACCATGAGCCCATCTTCTGGGTCGACAGCGGCCTGATCATCGACAGGCGCACGTGGCCTTTCGCGGCCCCGGGTCCGTAGGTGCTCCCGGAGATCCTCACGGCCTCCTCCTCCCGGAGCTTCTCGCCGAACTCGATGGTCTCCATCCCTGTGCCGGAGATGTCGGCGAAGAGGTAGAACGCCCCCTCGGGCTTAGTGCAGCTCACCCCCGGCATCTCGTTGAGCCTCTTGACACCGTATTCGAGGCGCTCCTCGTACTCGTCCCTTATGGCCTCCACGTACCCGTACCCGTCGACGAGGGCCTTGACGGCCCCCCTCTGGATGGGCCACGAGACGGAACCCCCGGGGGCGCTCCTCACGTAGGGCGCAAGCCCGGGGCCCGTGATGACCCAGCCGGTCCTCATCCCCGCCCAAGAGTACATCTTGGTCATGGACATGCAGACCAGGGTCCTGTCCTCCATCCCCGGGTAGGTGATCAGGGCCTCATGCTTCGCACCGTCCCAGCAGAACTCCGAGTAGGTCTCATCGGAGACCACGGCGAAATCGTGGTCGACGGCTAAGTCGGCGATGCCCTTGAGCTCCTTCTCTGAGAAGACGGCCCCGGACGGGTTCCCCGGGTTGTCCAGGTAGAGGGACTTCGTCTTGGGCGAGATGGCCTCCTTGATGGACTCCATATCGGGGCGGAACAGGCCGTCCACCTTCTTCATAGAGGCGGGGACCCTCTTCACCCCGAGGAACCTCTGCATGCCGCCACCCCCTCCGTACGAGGGATCGAGGGTGATGTTCTCGTCCCCAGAGTTGAGGATCGCGGCGTAAGCCCTGCTCAGCCCGGGGTTGCCCCCGCCTGTGATCACGATCTGACCCGGCTGAGCCTCGTACCCGTACTTGGAGTAGTAATTGGAGATCGCCTCGGTGAGGGCCGGCTCACCACCGAAGCAGTAGTGATTGCACCCCTCCTCGATGGCATCCGCCACCGCCTTCACGATATAGTCAGGCAGGAGGAAGTTGGGATCACCAGCCGCCAGACTGATACTGTTCGGTGCGTCCACATACCTACGTCTCGTGGAAGAGACCTGGGCACGCTGCTTCAACTCATTCCTAACTAAACTTTCGACAGACATCCCTTCACGTTAGGTTAACTACATAAAACAGTTTCCCGAGCGCACGGGGACTTCAAAGGTGCTCCCTGAACCAAGCCATTACGGCCTCTATCAGGGGGATCCTGTGATCGGAGTAGAGGTGGTTAGCACCCTCGATGACGAGCAGCTTCTTCGGCTCGTTGGCGGCCTCAATAAGCGCTTTGCTATGCTCTGGAGGCAGTATCTTGTCAGCGGACCCGACGACGAACAAGACAGGCACATCCACCCCCTTGATGAGGGCGAGTGTGTTCCGCTCCTCAAGCACCCAGACGATGTCGTCCCTGTAGCTCTCTACGCTGGGAGCGTTCAGCTTCCCCTTCCCTGACTCGAAGTTGACCGACGCCACGTAGTCGATCACTTCGTCTGGGGCCAGCATCACGTAATCGGCGAAAGGAGACATGAATACACCGGCCTTGACGCCGCCTTCCCCCATGGTCACCGCCGCGGGCAGCGTCCCCAGGGAGTAGCCGATGACGCCGATCCTGTCGGGGTCCACGTATGGGAGCCCCTTCAGGTGCCTCAACGCGTCGCGCGCGGAGACCTCAAGCCATCTGAAGCCGTACTCACCCTCGCTCCCCCAGGCACCCCTGTAGTAGAAGATGAAAAAGACAGTCCCGTTGAACGCCATCTCCTCCGCAAGGTCGGTGTTCCTCTCGTCGCCGGGAAAACCGTGGCAGAGGGCCACAGCTGGATGCTTCCCCGGGGCTTCGGGCCTGTAG
>JAUWBQ010000214.1 GCA_030601645.1 Candidatus Bathyarchaeota archaeon
TTTACCTCCTATGATTTGTTTGTGGACTTTGGGGGGGTTATGCTCTGAGGCGTTGTATGCGTGGGCGTTCGCTGGGTGTGATGATCGTCTATGGTCCCAGATGGATCTAGGAGCTAAAGAGATTCCGAGAGGGTCGATGCCACGATTCCCATCTGACGGGCTTTCTCGATCATGCCCTTGTCCTCTGATACGAGGGAGAGGCCCAGCTCTCGGGCGTGGTGTAGGTATGAGGCGTCGTAGAAGGTGGTGTCCCGTTCCTCGGCTAGCTCGAGTATCTTGTCTTCCCTGCCTTTTGCGTGGTGGACCTGGAGGGTGTCGAGGACGTCTGCAATGATCCTGATGAGGCTGAGGGACTCTTCTCTGTTGATGGTCTTGTGGAGGCTGCGTTGTTTCCAGACGATGTTTCCGAGCTCGTATCGGGCCAGTTCCAGTGTGTGGCTGCCGGCGGTCCTGTCTATGGCGTTCTCCTTTATGGCCTTGAAGATGGCGGAGGCGTCGAGGAGGTGGGTCATCTTTTCTCCCTGTCTTCTCTGATCGTGGCTACGACGTCGGCCATGTCTATTCTGTCGAGGGCGTCGCTGAGGTTTTGGATCTCGGTTTTGATCTCTTCTATCTCTCTTTTCCTGATCTCCTGTTCCAGGGTTTTCCTGAGGAGTTTGGAGGGTTTGATGCCGTATTTTTTCAGCTTCTGTTTTATCTCCGCGGGGACTTTAACGGATACCGTCTCGTATTTGGCCATGGTTATTCAAAAGGTATACATTTATTGTGGTAATTAAAGGTTTACCTATTTGGTGTGATAATTATAGTGCCGATATTTCCCAACGTATGCATCCGAATCTTGAGCCTTTTCTTTATCTTCTTCCTCGCGCACGGTTTGCCACCATCTCTTCATGTACTCTCTCTACAATTCTCTCGGCCAGTATCCTCTTGAAGGTCTCCTCGTCGAGGGCTGCGGAGCCTGCGCGTAAGATCAGGAAGGGCAAGGCGTGGATACCGGTTTCGCGCACGTTACTGCTTTATGTAGTCTTGTCTCCTCTGCGGTAGGGGCGTTTGTTGTGATGGTTGGGGGCTGGATCGAGGAGGAGCTCTACGAGGAGATCCGGAGGAGGATGCCCATTCCTAGTGTAGACGTCCTGCCGGTCTACGGGGGGAGGCTGTTGCTCATGCGGAGGAGTAACGACCCCGGAAGGGGGCTCTGGTGGACCCCTGGGGGTAGGATCCGTCTGGGGGAGACCCTGGAGCAGGCGGCGGCCCGAGAGCTGGCCGAGGAGACGGGACTACAGGCGGAGGGGCTGGAGGTGAGGGGGGTGATGTGTCATTTCTGGCCGGGCACCCAGTTCGTCACTGCCTTCTTATGGGCCGATGTCTCTTCTGATGAGGTGAGGTTGAATCCTGAGCACAGCGAGCACATGTGGATCCAGTCCTGTCGAGACGACCTGCATCCATATGTACGCCACATGATTAAGCGATCTGAAATATTCTGAGCCTCTATGAATACTGGCGTAAACCAGAAGGGGGCCTAACTTGAACCAGTCTTGGATTCGATGAGCTCTGAGAAGATTAGATTATTTTGTTAGATGCATATTTTCCTTATTTATAGCGTGACTGTTGCTTTGTCTCCTAGGATCGGTTTGTGGCCTCTGGGGAGGTTGTGTTCGTGGTTGAGAGGGGTGGCGTTCTGGCCTGTGGGGTTGTCGACGAGGGTCTTCCGATATCGCCGTTTTTCGATGGCTTTGACCTTGATTTCATCGGCTCTGTCCCTTTTAATCCTCTGTTTCTTTCCACTCCCATTTCAAGGGGTTTTCCGCTTTTAGGAAGGAGTAAGCTGTGAAGTGTTTCGTGTTATCTGTCCAGATCGTATCCACTTTTCCTCTGGCGGTGTATGCGAGTATGCAGTCGAATATGTCGCCGCCTGTGACTTGTCGGTCCTCGGCGGTGTTCAGGGCTTCTTTGTAGGCCTCATCGGTCGGTAGCAAGATCTTGATATCGACGCATTCTTCGTAGAGTATGCTCAACCTCGCGGCTTGGGCGGGGGCGATTGGCCGCTCGACGCGTCTCCCCGTGACGACGGAGTAGAACTCGGCGAGGTTCTGATATGCTAGGTGTGCATCGATGTTGGCGTTTATCGCGGCTTTCATGATGATGGAGGCCCTGGGGTTGTGGGGGCTGAGGCGGTCGTGGGCGTAGCATAGGATCATGGTGTCTATGAGTATCTTCTTTCTGGGGTGGGTGCTCTCCGAGAGTTCTATGCCGTCAATGGATGTCTTCATAGATCTCCCTTCGGGTCAGTGCGTCGGGCACGCCTATCTCGGGAGGGGTTTCCAGGGCCTCCATGAGCTCCTCCTCGGGGAGTTTCCTCTGCAGCTCGACCTTGAAGCTTTTCCGGTCTATTATGGTCACGTTGAGCTTTTCTCCGGACTTTAGGCCCAGTTTTTCTCGTATCTCCGCCGGGATGTAGAGCTTTTTTTTATGGTATGTTGTCTCGGTCAACCCACTACACCAATTACCCAAATAGTGGTGTGGTCATATATATTTTTACCCATTTGTTTGGTTGGGTGGCGCGCTCGCCTACGAAAAAATACGCCATCCAAACGGATCCACGACCCCTCCCACAAAAAGGAAGCCGAAAACACCCCCATTCGTGATCGATTAATACCAAGGGGGGTACTTATGCACACCAAAACCCTAGGCCATTCCCGCTAAAAACGCGCATGAAAACCACTATCCCCCTACCAACCCAAATAAAACACGAAAAATCGTACACCACACCAGGTTACCCGGCCTCGGTCTCCCCGGATTCCTCAGTCTCCTCCGACTCCTCCGCAGACTCCTCGCCCAGATCCGCCTCGAAGTCGAAATCCTCCAGCGGCATCGGAGGGGGAGTCGTCGCCAACGTATACCCTATCCACGCCATGATCAACAGACACATCCCCACCGCCAACAACGCAGACACCTGGATCGTCAGCCAGGCCCACGGAGACATGAACAGCAGCCAGTAGTAGATCAC
>JAUWBQ010000199.1 GCA_030601645.1 Candidatus Bathyarchaeota archaeon
CCGAGGATCTTGGCCTCGTTGGTGTACTCGTTCCCCTGGATCCGGCTGTAGCGCTCCTTCCCGGCGATGATCTCTATCTCGGGGTCCTCCTCGTCCTGGCAGCTTGGGCACTTCCACTCCTCGGGCCACTTCGGGTCGCAGTTGTAGGGGCAGCCCTTGATCTTCGGCACCGGGGGGAGGAGCTTCGCCAGGGACTCTGCGAGCCGGGTCTTCCCCGTGCCCTCCCTTGAGACCAGGTAGGGGTGGCTGTTGCTCAGGACGGCTCGGATCACGTCCCTCTTCGTCTCCTCCCTGCCCTGTATGTCGGGGAGCGGATCCTCGCCCTCTCTGAGCTTCTTCAGCATAACGTACCTGAGCTCGTAGCGCACCGGCATCGGCTGGTATCTCTCGAGGTCGAACTCCATTATCGATCACCACATCTATGGTCCGGACTAGCGTGTATTGCTAGCCGAAGAGGAGTTAAAAAGGCATGCGAAGTGGGAGGTCGCTCCAGACAACCCGAAAACGGAGCTAGCCACCCTCAACGAACCGGGGTGACCCCTTCATCGACCACTCGACCTTCTTCAAGAAGGAAGTACCGGAGATCAACGGCTTCATCGAGAAGGTGGGCCACGATGAGACAGGGCCATCATGACAAGGTCTAGGCCCGCTTCAGGGCCTTAAAAGTAACCATCCTGAGAACATGGAATGGCTAGATGGGGAGCCCTAAAGGTGAGTTCATCCTTTTTCCTCGTTTAATCAGCTCATGTAGGCGCGGTCTATGGTGAGCTCCGCTATGTCTGCCGAGTAGTGGCTTATCTTCCTGATGCTCTCCCTGATCAGTATCACCTGGTTAAAGGAGGAGGCGCTCTCGTCACCGAATAACGGCAGCGGGGTGATCTTCGTGTATAATTCTCCTATCTCTGCCTCCTTGTCTATGATCTCGTTGGTTCTCGAGACGTCCTTCGAGAGGAACCCCTTCACCGAGAGGTCGTAGGACGAGAACGCGATCTCGGCGGCAAGCATCAACGTCGACAACGTTTCTTCTGGCATTCTCACGCCCTTCTCGATCAGCCAGATGAGGCTGTTCGCGATGACCTTCAGGTGGTCTGCCACCCTCTCGATCCTGTGGACCAGGGTCTGGATGTCGAGGCAGTCGGGAAGGTCCAGTTGCAGCTGGCGAGCCAGCGAAGGTTTGAGCAGGGCCTGCCTTATCAGCCTCAGTATCAGGTACATGAGGTGGTCGACGTCCGATTCGAGGGGGTCCATCGTCCTCAGGAGGCCCAGGTTCGGCTCCCTCAGGGAGTTCAGGATGTCCCTGCACATGGAGTAGGTTATCGCGTGCATCCTCTCGATGCTCTGGAAGACTGATATCTTGGACTCGTTCAGGAGGGTCTCGATCTCGATCCGGTTGGCCTCAGACTCGATGATCATCATGTAGAGACTGCTCGTCACATCCCTGATGGCGTTCTGCTGATCCACGGTGAAAAATTTCTTTGAGGTGAGTTTGATCGACGAGTACCCGTCCAAGAAGCCCGCGATTATGCTCCTGACTATCGACGCGACGCCTTCATCAGCCTCCATCAGCAGATGCAACTCCCGTTTCTCCTCCTGTGCGCCCAGAACGGGGCTGATCAGAAGCGCCTGGTCTCGCTGGACCTTCACCGAGACCATCTCCCCCTTCTTGAGGTCGTTGGCCCGTAGCCACGACCTGGGAAGGGTGATCACGAGGGAGGCCCCGAGAGCCATTAGCTTGCGCTGATCGACCATCTCGGGAAGAAGTACACTTATTACATATATATTTCTTGAGTTTTTTATATTTCATTAAAATGAGTATATATGCGTATAGATAATATATGTAAAATATCTATTACTTTCGGTATCGAAGTATGAAACCCTCGAGGGATCTGAGACGGGTGAATCGAAAAAAGTCCTCATAACAGGTTGGAGTGCCCTCCTGAGATGCAGGAACTGCGGGAACGAGGAAGTATCGCCGGAGTATGGTAACTGGACGATCGATTCGACCACGATAAAACACTCTGCCCGATCTGCAAAAGGACGACGAATCACACGGTTGTCGGGTTGATCGCTGACACGGCGGAATTCAACACCCAAGCTCAGCAGATGGCGCTCGGATAGAAGGCCGCCCACACAAGTTCGTGTTGAAATCTTGTTGGAAGTGTGTATGTGAGGCGTCCTATTCACGTTGGCGCGGCTCAGGTCGGGCCCATATACAAGGAGGAGCCCCGGGAGGATGTGGTCGAACGCCTGATAGGGTTGATGGAGGAGGCGGCCAGACGGGGCGTCGAGCTGGTGTGCTACCCAGAGTGCTCCCTGACCACTTTTTTCCCGAGGTATACGCTCGACCCGCCGGAGGTGGACGAGTACTTCGAGAGGTCGATGCCAAGCCCCTCCACCCAGCCCCTCTTCGACAGGGCCAAAGAGCTCGGAGTAGGTTTCTACATAGGATACGCGGAACTCGACGGAGACAAACACTACAACACATCAATCCTTGTGGGCAAGGACGGGGGAATCATCGGGAAATACCGCAAGTCCCACATCCCAGGCTCACACGACCCGGTGCCGGGGCGGAAGTTCCAACATCTGGAAAGGCGGTACTTCTTGGAAGGAGACACCGGCTTCAGGGTCTGGCCTGCCTTCGGTGGGCGTGTGGGCATGGCCATCTGCAACGACAGGCGTTGGCCCGAGACCTGGCGGGTCCTGGGCATGCAGGGAGTGGAGCTGGTCATCGTCGGCTGGAACACCCCCCTGACCCACTACAGGAAGGCCTTCGGATACTCCAGGCTCGCGGAGTTCCACAACAGGCTCTCACTGCAGGCTGGATGCTATCAGAACGGCACCTGGGCCGTGGGCGTCGCCCACTGCGGAGAGGAGGAGCCGGGCTACGTCCTCATGGGGCAGAGCATGATCGTCTCGCCCTGGGGCGAGGTGGTGTCGCTGGCTTCCACGATCGGGGACGAGGTGATCGACGCTGTCATCGATCTGGATGCTGGGAGGGACATCAAAGAGGGCGTGTTCAACTTCGAGCTCTACCGCCGACCGGAGCTCTACAAGGTAATCTCAGAGACATCAGGGAAACAGGCGCGTTAGGCTCGGAAAAAAGGTGGCCTAGTTGCGCTCGTAGAGCCGGGCTGCGCCTCTCATCAGGTTCATGATGGGAAGGCCCTGGGGGCACTGCTCCTCGCAGGTCCCGCACTGCGCGCACTTGC
>JAUWBQ010000062.1 GCA_030601645.1 Candidatus Bathyarchaeota archaeon
AGGGCACAGAACGGCAAACATAGAACCCCACGACCCAGATTTTAATCTTACCCTCACCCGGACCAACCTAGGAAACCGCCAAGCCCCTCGCGACACTCATGTTCTCGCTATTGGACCTCCTAACATCCACAGGAGTCTCCATCACCATCGGCAAACAAGCCAAACTGCTGGTCAAAATCCCCCTGAAACCCTCGACACCTATCTCCCCCAGGCCAATATGCTCATGGCGATCGATACCAGTCCCCAATCCCCCGACCGAGTCGTTCAGATGAACCAACCTGAGACGGCCCAGGCCGATAACGGCGTCGAAGGACTCCAACGTCCCCTCCAGCCCCTCAAGGGTCCTGAGCTCGTACCCCGCAGCGAAGGCGTGACACGTGTCGAAACAAACGGCGACGCGTTCCGGATTGGTGACCTCCTCTAAGATACGATTCAACTCCTCGAATCTCGACCCCACCTTATTCTTCGACCCAGAGCCGTTCTCGAAAAGGATGACGACGCCGGAATCATCCCCCTCAAGGACCGCATTCAAGGCTCCGACGACCCTGACCACCCCCAGATCCGATCCCTCTCCGACGTGACTCCCCACATGGGTCACCAACATGGGAATCCCCAGAGTCGAGCATCGCCCCAACCCCACACGCAGAGATTCTACGGATCGACCGTACACCCCTTCGTCAGGGGAGGCCAAGTTGAGGATGTAAGGCATGTGCCCGAAGACCGGGTCAATCCCCGACTTGTACCTCTTCTCCCTAAAGGCCCCCACTTCACCCTCCTTCAGCTCCCTGGACGCCCAGCTGCGGGGATTCCGGGTGAAAACCTGGAACGTGTCACAGTCTAGCTCCAAGGCCCTGTCTACGGCCCTGTCTATCGTTCCCGCGATGGAGACGTGAAACCCTAGTTTGACCATCCGCCCGTTTCAATCCTTCCATTTTCCACCTTGAAAATATCCGTAAACATTAGATAACGATGCCCCCATACGATTCTAATAGAGCTCAACCCTCTGAGTTTATGGATTTGTGATATGTTTTATATTTCCATAATTCTCTTTTAACGTATCATTCATCAGTATCTCGGGACAGGTATATACAACTAGATCATACAGATCGTCTCAAAGATATAGGTGACGGGAACCACGCTAATTCGAACTCAGACTTGGAACTTCTCACCATTCACAACAGATCTCCCAACCGTAGGGTGTCTGACGAAGAGGCAGAGCACCTCAAAGCCCTGAGGCGCATCAAAGACGCACTGAGCAAGTTCGATCTCTCCAAGAACGAGGTTAGGGTGTATCTGTTCTTGGCGAGGTTCGGCGCGCAGAAGGCTCAGAGGATCGCCGAAGCCCTGAGCGTCCACCGTACCGAGGCTTACAAGATCCTCCGCAGGCTGGAGAAACAGGGGCTTGTCTCGTGTGTGTTCGAGAGGCCCATGAAGTTCGTGTCCGTGCCCTTCGAGAGGGCCCTGGGGAACCTTATCGAGGGGAGGCGGCAGCGTCATCAACTACCTCACCAGCAAGCTCAGGAGCATCTTCGACGTCCACGCAGCCAAGGCCCAGAACGCAGTGGAGAGGCTCGAGACCCTGGTTGAGGCCTACATGGTGATGCTCATAGTCATATTCTGCTTCTACATCCTCTCCACGGTCACCGCGCCGACCACCCAGATGATGAGGGATACGGGCCTCACCGACACATCCACCCTGATATATCCGATGGTCTTGGTCGTCATCCCGATCTTCTCGTTTTTCTTCATGTATCTCGCGAACCTCAGCAGACAGGGGACCATAAGGGGAATTCGTGAGCCCTACATAATGGGGGCGATACCCCTGGCGTAATTTATAATCATCCTCGTGGCCTCGAACCGTATACCCTCGCTGTATTGGATAACGGAAACAGTGGGATTGCCCATGTTCGTGACGGCGGGTTTGGTCGTCGTCTGCATCCCCCCGGCTATCTCGTACCATCGCATCGCAAGGAAGAATTTCTCCGCAGAGAAGGCGATGCCGAGCTTCATTAGGGACGTGACAGAGGCGAGGCGGACCGGCATCTCGCCGGAGAAGAGCATCGTTCATGCCGCATCTCGAAGGGGGTACGGCCCGTTCACGGAGGACCTGCAGCGAATGAAGAATCAAATCGAGTGGGGGGTTTCTCTCAGGAAGATATACTCCGACTTGACAGAGGGGATCAAAAGCTGGCCCGTCATCGTCGACTTCTTCATTCTGGTGGAGACCATCGAGATCGGCGGAGGCGATGCCGAAACACTTAGCATCTTGGCTGAGTACGCCGAGAAGACCCAGACCATCGAGAAGATCCAGAGGGACATGCTAAAGCCCTATGTCGTCCTGCCCTTCATCTGGACCATCCTCATGGCATTTACAATCACCTTCACCTTGGAGACCCTGTCCCAGATACCCACATTGGCAATGGGCTCCATCGTCACTCCCTCGATAGAGGTCGACTCAGGCGGCGGCATCATCCAGGCTGGCATGGTCTTCCACAGCTGGCTGTCCGGCTTCTTCATAGGGAAGGTGAGCGAAGGGAACTTCGCCTCGGGTTTCAAGTATGCGGCCCTATTAGCCCTGACAGCCTTCCTAACGCTGATATTCTCAAACGGGTTAGTGACAGGACTGTTCGGGGGGATGTTCTAGTTGCCCACGGCCGCCATAGACTTCACTCTCGCCTCCTTCGCGATGATCGTCCTAGTGCTTGGAGCCATCTTCGGGTTGAACATGGTGGTCTCACCCTTCATGGAGGAGAACTCCCACGACCCCGAGCGATACCATCAGATAGGGAGATACATGCTCCTCTCGCACGGGGAGCCTTCGACCTGGGGCGCGGGAGGCACACCTTCGAGCCTGGGTTTCGCCAGAGAGGGCGATCCATACGATCTCGACATCGATAAGGTGACCCGGTTGAACACCTCGAACTCGTACGCCTTGAACTATTCAAGTGCGTGGTTCGCTCTGGGGATCGACGACGTTTCATTCAGGATCGAAGTTGAGCCGTTGTTCGACATAACGCTGAAGCCTTCATCACCCCAAGATCAGGGGGATGACATCGTCTACCCATTTTCGGCCTCCACGACGCGAGACGGATATCTGCTGCCCTGCCAGGTGAGCTACTACGTCGTGGTCAGGAACTCTACGTACTCGAACTCCACCTCCACAGACAGTTCGGGTTCAGGATCGGTCCAGTTCACCCTTCCTACCTCCCAGAACGGCACGGCGATCTTGATTGGGATAGCAAGGGCCGCGGAATCTATCTTCAGCTACGATGTCCTGTCCTTCGCCCACAACTCTAGTGCCCCTCTGCCATGGGTACATTTACGACTCTCAGCCCCCTGAACCATACCCTCTACTTGGATCTTGTGGCTGGCGCGACGGCTTGGAACGCCGCCGTCTTCTCTCACTCGTACTCTTTCAACCTCACGGCCGACGGATCCTACTACGATATCCCCAGACTCTTGGAGGGTAGTCCCATGATACTCACTCTGACGGGAGTCAACGGATCAGTTCGCTGGGCGGAATGGGTCGCTTATCCCCAGGTGCCCCTGGAGATGGGGGCAGACATGTCGGATGACTACGTGGTCTCTGATGTAAACCTCGCCTCGTATCTGGTTGACATCAATGGAGGGCTGTACAGGTTCAAGATCAAGTTCAGGAGCCCTGCCGAGTATGAATAGGAGGGGCGTGGTCCACACCCTAGATTCGTTCTTCGCGGCTATGATAATAGTCACAGCCCTCCTCTACGCCTCCCAGTTCCCTAGGGAGAGGGATAACTTCGTAGACAAAAATCTGGATGCCATAGGAATGCAGGCTCTGGTGCGGCTGGATGGAAACGGAACCCTGGGCCGCTTGGTGGACTCGTGCAGCTGGGACGATGTAGAGCTAGGCCTCCGGATGACGCTGCCCACCGGAATCTCCTTCAACCTCACGGTGCTGGATGAACAAGGGAACATTGTCAACGACCAAGCCATATCAAACGGAGGTCTCCTTGGGAGGACGATCGAATCGGTAGAATATCTCCTCGCCGTCGCGTCATGCGACTGCCCAATGTACAGGCTGCGACTCCAGTTGGGGAGTTGAACGGATGAGAGGTAAACGAAAGAGGGGGCAGGTCTTGATCATCACAGCATTCGGGATGGCTATAATCCTCCTGTCGACCCAAGCCTATGTCTACAAGGTAAGACAGGACCAAGCCTCCTCAGGTTATGACTTCCTCAGCGACTATCTTCTCGATGTCAAACTTGGCTCCAAACATGCTGTGGTAGCCTCTCTGATCAACGTCTCGAACGGGGGGGAGATCGCCAACCTAGGGGGTAACTTGGAGAGATGGGAGGCGTTCGTAGCCAGCGACTATCGATTCGGCCGTTGTGATCTGAACTCGACCCTCGTGTCCCAGTCTCCCTATTCCCAGGGGGTTTGGCTCGACTGGGGGACCGAGGGGGTCGGCGTGTCCAGCGCTTACTCTGACTTCACCCTGAACCTCAGTGGGAGAGGGGTCAAGGCGGACCTGAGCTTCGAGGTGAACATGACCACCAGCATCCTCGTGACTGGGGGCTACTCCAACTTGGGGGGCGATTCCAAGGCCCTGACGGTCATCTTGTACTTGTATAACGAGGGGGCGCCGGCATTGGAAAACAGCACGATCCTGACGTATCAAAAATCTGGAAGCTGGGAGGATCCAACGGTCCTTGGAGACTACTCCGCCCTAGACTACGGGAACGGCACCTATCTCTACACCTTCTCCGAAACGATCCCGGGGAATCAGGTCCCAGTCCGGGTTCAGACTCACGACTTCAGGGGGGTCTTCGTCCAAGCGGAGGCCACTCTGGTCGAGGGATGAGGATACTCCTTAAACGTACATGGAAAGAGTAATTTACTCGAAAAAGGGGGGTGCGACCGCTGAACCAACTGGACGCCGTCCGGATCCTGCTCAGCCTCGTGATGTTAGGCTACGCGTCGTGGGTCGACATAAAGACGAGGGAGATATACGACCTAGTCTGGCTGGTGTTCGGGGGGCTGGGGTTGATATTGGCCCTATACGAGATATATGCGGGCTCTCTGTCTCTGGCGGGCTTCGTCATGACCGTCTTATTCTCCGCAGTGATGTCGATGGCCCTCGGGTACCTGGGGCTCTTCGGCGGGGCCGACGTTGGGGCCTTCATCGCCCTGTCCATCCTCCACCCCATCCCCCCTCGGGGTCTTGAGCCCTTACTCGGAGTAGTATCGGTTATCTATCCCCTCACGTTGTTCTCCAATTCCGCCCTGAGCGGCGCCTCCTTCGCCTTGGTGCTACTCGGGAGGAATTTATTGATGAAAGCTAGCGGAAACTCATTGTTCGACGACCTCGGGTCCGATTCGTTGTTAAATAAGTTCATCGTTATGTTCTCAGGAGCTAATATAAAAATCGACTCGGTCAGGGGCCCGCCATTCCAGTATCCCCTTGAGATCGTGGACGAAAGTTCCGAGAGGAGGCTGATCCTCATGCCAGACATCCAAGACGACGAAGCGGCTCTAGAGGTCTTCCGACGGCTCAGGGAGGCCGGAGTGGGGGAGGTCTGGGTCTCCAACACCCTGCCTTTCCTTGTCTTCATCTCGATCGGCTATGTCGTAGCGATACTCCTGGGTGATATCGCTCTCTCGATCTTGGGCAAATACCTTCTCGGTTGGTTCTAGCCGGCCTGAGTGTGTAGTTGGATAAAACTCACAAATCCTCTTTAGATCAATGGGGTCAATTTGAGGCTGGAGAGGCGACTGGAAAGACCTGAAAGCACTTGAGGGGGTTAGTTTGACCGGCAGGCTTGTCACCGAGATAATCGCCATCAGCTCGTTGCAGGAGCTCAACAGTCAGATACAGGCCGAGATCGATTCTTACCTGTCCCAAAAGGAGGAATACAGCGAGCGACTGGGGAATTTTCTCAGGGAAACGGAAGAGAAGTACGGGGACGAGGACTGGTTCGAACAACTCTCCCTCGACAAACTCGGGGGAGGGAAGGGCAGACAGAAGAAAAACGAGAAAAAGAAGAAGAAAGGCAAGAAAGAATCCGACGACTGGGTCCCCTTCCAGGGCCTTGAGTTGTCCTCCAGCATCCAGGGGGAGGCCGAGGTTATGTTCGAAGCCATCGCGAAGATCACCGAGAGGTTGGACGAGCTGGATGAAGCGAAGGAATCCATCGAGGAGCTGAGGAAGGTAGGTCTTGGAAACGATGTCCGCTATCAGGGCCTGCCATGCGGGGCCACCCATGTAGCCGCCACCCCGGAGCCTACCTCCTCCCAGCCCCCCTGCGATGCCTATGACGCTGTATGCGGCGACGAGCTGGTTGAAGTCCTTGAAGAGGAGGAGGCTGAGGGAGTCGAAGGGTCCCAGACCCCGGGCGATGAGGATGCATGGTACTCTCCCGAACCTGTCGGCTATGAAGCCGCTCACGAGGTAGAGGGGGCCCGATATCCCCGTGGCGACGGACTGGAGCAGCCCGTACTGAGTAGTGGATAGCTCGATCACATTCGTGGCATAGATCGAGAGGAAAGACCATGTCATCCTCATGGCGAACCCGCTGACGACTGCGACCAGCAGCATCGCGTAGATTGTTCTAGGCATCTCTCGGAAAGTCTCGATCATACCCTTCTCCTCCACCTTGTTTCCCTGCTCGTCATTACCCATATCCTCGGGGGAGAGGGTCTCCACCAAGAAGATCGCCCTGACCGTCACGGCGATGGCGGCAGCACAGGTGAAGAGAATTAGGCCAACCCGGACGCCTGGGCCCACGCCCATTCTTTCCAAGTAATAGCCGCTGACCACTGGCATGAACACCTGGGGGATGGAGGTTAGCGACCTGTAGGCGCCGAAGGTCGTTCCCCTCCTCTCGCTGGGGAGGGACTCCGCGATGATGGCGTTGAACGCCGGGCCATAGAGGGATGCCACCGAATTGATGACTATACCGGGTATCACCCAGACCCAGCTCTTCGCGAAGAGAAGGAGTATCGGTGCCAGTACCCTGAGGCCTGTGCCAAAGACGATGACCTTCTTCCTGCCTATGCGGTCGGCTATTATCCCCTGGGCAGCTGGAACAAGATACGGCTGGTGTTCTGGATGGTGGCGAGGAGGCCGATGATGGTGATGGGGGTTTTGAGCACCTCGAACAGATAGAGGCTCCACCATAGCTCCCAGAGGCTGTTGAAGATGTGATACAGCATGTTGGTTGAGGAGAGGGTGATGATGTTCCTGTTGGAGAAGACCTGTCTCAGGATCGAGGCCACATGCATCTACCTATTGAGTTGCCCTTCCCACCAATTACCTGAACTCGTGATAAATGTATTTCGATTTAGATGTGAAAAAAGGGGATGTAGATGGTCAGGCGACCACCAGGGCGAGGACGGCCTTCTCGGTGTGCATCCTGTTCTCGCCCTCGTCGAAAACCACGCTCTGGGGTCCCTCGATGACGCTGTCGGTCATCTCCTCCATCCTGTACCCTGGGAGGCAGTGCATGAAGATGGCGTTGGCCTTCGCCCATCCCAGGGTCTCGTCGTTGATCTGATAGGCAGCGAAGGCTTTCTTCCGCTCCTCTATGTCTTTGTGGCCCATGCTGTGGAAGGTGTTCGCGTAGACGACGTCAGCGCCCGTCAAAGCCTCCTTGAGGTCGTCGGTGACTACCATCTCGGTGCCCCGCTTCTTAGCATTGTCCTCTGCGAAGTCGACGATGACCTTCGCTGGAGCCCAACCTTTAGGCACTGCAACCCAGCAGTCCATCCCCATGAGGCTGCTGACCACCATCAGGGTCTGGCAGACGTTGTAGGGGTCGCCGACGTAGACGAGCTTGTTCCCCGCGATCTTGCCCTTGTGCTCCCTGATGGTGAGCAGGTCGGCCAGCCCCTGGCAGGGGTGGGTCAGGTTGGTGAGGGCGTTGACGACGGGGTTCTTCATGTACTCGGCGTACTCCTCGACGATCTCCTGGCCGTAGGTCCTGATTACCAGGGCGTCACAGTAGCGGTCCAGGATCCGGGCTGTGTCCTTGATGGGCTCGCCTCTTGCCAACTGCATCGTCTGGGGGGTGGAGTAGAAGCTCTGGCCTCCCAGGTGGGCAATGCCGGCCTGGAAGCTGAAGCGAGTGCGTGTGCTGTGTTTCTCGAAGACCATGGCGATGGTCCGGCCTTGGAGGTAGGGGTGGGGCTCCTTCATCATCCTCTTCCGCTTGAACTCCTGGGCCACGTCGAGCATGTAGCCGATCTCGACGGGGGCGAAGTCCATGAGGGTGAGGAAGTCCCTCCCCCTGAATCTGTCCTTCATACTCATATCGGATTCTCTAGTTAATTGAGGGAAACGGGTCTTAACATTTCCGCTGATGCTTGGGCCATATCACTGTTACGATAAATATGTTGATTAAGAACCGTTCGAACGCCTACTTTTAGGAGGCCGCCGTTTGAGAGGATTTTTTGCACGCTGGAGAGGCAAGGGCAATGAAGATCCAAGGCGCCTGCCCCCTGGCCAGTCGTTGACTGACAAGTTCCCTGTTCTCCACTGCGGAGCCGTTCCATCGGTCGATCTCGGAAGCTGGGATTTCAGGATCTGGGGTTTGGTCGAGGAGGAGAGGGTCTGGACCTACGAGGAGTTCATGGAACTGCCCCGT